>CAZITH010000001.1:0-7619 GCA_964542125.1 uncultured Gammaproteobacteria bacterium
TTCCCAGAAAGAAAGATTAACCAGAAAGTCCATGAGGTCAGTTGCCTTTTTAGCAGTTTCAGAAAGTGTTGCCTTTTGATTCCATACAATATCCGGAAGTCCCAAAACAGGATTTGACACGGTATTGCCGTCTCTATTTTGAAATTGTACATCCATAATAAGAAATTCACCAATTCCTCCATGGGAGTCATGTATTTCTTTTAAATATTTGGCTGAGTCAGCAAGGGCTTGAGATCTGTCAACTCCTTTTAATGGTTCTTTTCCTTCTTTTTCTGCTACAACTATGTCATACAAACTTACTCCTTCTGTATATATTTCTGGTTTTTTGAACTCAATACCATTTTTATGTGCCCCATAATAGTCCTCAAGACCTAGTCTTTTTACGTTATCCATTATTTCTTCAGGAGTGCCTCTATACCTCATTGAATAGCCGCCTATAAATCCCTCGGATGCTAATTTTAGAATACTTCTAGGTGCCAGCTTTTGTACAGATGGTTTTGCATCCCATTTCGGCTTATTTTGTTCCGATGTTGCTATTGCTGCTTTTTGTTCTTCAGATCTTCCTTTCAAGTGGAAATACTCTAAGGCTCCGTTTACCCTGCTTTTCCAAACTCTAGCTCTGTGCCCTGCGAATAGTTCTGCATTTGCTATATGTTCATCAGTAGTTCTTAAACGTGGATCACCAGCTCTGTCTATTTTATCTAACAGATTTCCACCTTTCATATTAAAGAATATTTTTCCCTCAGAATCAGTCTGTATAGCTCCTCCAAAAAATCCCACAGAAGTATCATATCCTTGCTTAGAAGTGTCAAAGCCTCTATTCTTAAAGAGTTTCATTTCAGCTTTTGCTATTCCACTGTGGTCTCCAGGTTTTTGTTCTGTCATAGCCTATATTATACTAAACACTAAAAATTCAATCAAATTTGGTATACTACCCGTATGGCAGTGGTTTCTTTTGATACTCCTCTTCTAAAAAAAGAAAAAAACTCTTCTGACGCATGGGATTTTTACTTCAAAAAACCTAAAAATTGTCAGTATGAAGCTGAACAGTATATTAAGATGAAGCTTGATATAAAAGATCCTGATAATAGAGGAGTCACAAGATATTTCACTTTATCCAGTTCACCAGCAGATGATTTTTTAATGGTTACTACCAGAATTTTAAAAAGCACATTTAAGTTAAGATTAGGAGATGTAAAAGTAGGTGGAAAAGTTCGTATGCGCGGTCCCTGGGGAGACTTTGTTCTTTCCCAAAACCCCTCAAGTAATTCAGTATTCATAGCGGGTGGAATAGGGATGACTCCTTATCATTCAATTCTGAGATACATTTCACAGAAAAAATTAAAAACAAAAATAACATTATTTGTAAGCTATAAAACGGTAGACCAAATATTATTTAGAGATGAACTTGAAAAGATTTCTTCTGAAAACCCAAACATTAAAATAATTACCACTATCACAGATGAAAATGAAAAAAACTGGGATGGGGAGCGTGGAAGGATTACAGAAGATGTACTAGAAAGATACCTTGATTCTTTGGAAGATAACCTTTATTATATTGCAGGACCGGACCCCATGGTAGAAGGCATGAAAAAACTTTTACTATCAGTGGGTATTTCAGTAGATAAGATTTTAGAGGACGGGTTTCCAGGGTACTAAGGTAATCCTGTGGGGAATAACACAGGATGACAAAAAGAATTAAAAATTGTATTCTTTTTGTCAAACAATAAGATGAAGAAGACTGATAAAAAAATTCAAAGAACCAACACAATGACTTCAGCAGATTTAGATAGGTACAGAGGAACCGTTAAATTAATTCAGCAAGCTTGGGATAATCTTCCAGATGATATAGATTTTACGGAGCGTGAAATGTTTATAGAGATTTCATCTAAGGTTTTAACACTTCAAAATACTCTTCGCGAAAAAGATAAAGAAACTGATTCTATTAACTAATCCTCAATTAATTTATCATCTAGGTGTTTTAAAGATCCGGTCGTTTTTATCTTTACTCCTAACTTTTCAAATCCAGTATTCACTTGATTCATCATGTTATAAGAGTTGGTTACGTGTTTTCCTAAAACCTCTATTCCTTCTCTAACTTTTTCATAATCTTTTTGAATGCTTCTAATTCCAGCTAAAATTTCTTGTGCTTGTTTTGTAATTTTTTGTCCCTCAAATCCTATGAGGATTGAGCGCAAGTATGCATAAAATGTCATAGGTGAAACGGGCAAGACTCTTTTCCCTGCAGCATAATCATACAGCGCAGAATTATTTACTATTTCGTAATATATTGCTTCTGATGGAACGTACATAAGTGCGTAGTCTATAGTTCCTTCATCCGTTAAAATATATTTTCCAGATATTGCATCTATATGTTTTTTAACGTCTGAGATAAATTCTTTCTCAAATATTTTTTTATCTGTTTCAGATTCTGCTTTACTTAACTTTCTAAAATTTTCTAAAGGAAATTTACTGTCAATTGGAATAATACCTGCTTCTGTTTTTATAGCAGCGTCTACTATAGATCCAGATTTAAAAGAGTACTGAAGATGAAAAGATGATTTAGGAAGCATCTGTGAAAGTAGTTCCTTTAAAACTTGTTCCCCAATGTTTCCTCTGAGTTTTGGACTTTTTAGAAGGTCTTGTAAATCTTTCATAGAACGTCCAATTTCTGACATTTCTCCAATATTCTTCTGAACCCCTGCAATTACTTCTGCCGCTTTATCTAATCTAGAATTCAGTTGTTGAGAATTATTATCAAGCCGTTTATCCATGGACTTGAGCCACTCAAGAAGTGTAGAATCGGAACTCGAATTTTTTTTAGAAATTAAATAGATAACAATTCCAAAACCAATTATGAGAATTACGGAAAGAATGAGCAGAGAGGAATCCATAGTGGTATTTTACCACACTAAATCAATTATAGTTTTTCAACAACTTTATACAAGACAATTCCCAGACTTACCATGACGTTGAGACTTGTATTTATCCCAAACATTGGAAGCTCTACTATTGAGTCACAATTGTCTAAAGTTTCTTTTGAACAGCCGTCTGTTTCATTTCCTACAACCAGTGCTATGGGAAGTTTGTAGTCGAAACTCTTAAAGTCTACACTTCTTGAATCCTGTTCTACAGCAACAACATTAAGATCTAGGATATACGATCTAAGATCTATGATTGCATCTTTTGCCGATGTTTTATATTCCCAGGGGACCCATTGCCACGTATTAATACTAGCTTTTTTAATCCGAGTATTAGGTGGGGTTTCAGTTCTTCCACACAGAAATATTTTCTTTGCCCCCACAGCGTCCGCTAATCTAAAAATAGAACCGGTGTTATAAGTATCTAAAACATCATCCAGAATAATATAAATTTCCTGACGTTTTATGGAATCAAGTTGTTCTTGGGTAGGTTCGCTAGTTCGCAGCTGTATTGGTTTGAGTTTGTTGTCCATTTGTATTTTCCGTTGTTTCCTCCTTTTCTTCCACGCCTGTCTGCGCTTCGCTTGCAGGCGAGCTCCCAGGCTCCGCCTGGTCCGCTCCTACTTCCTTCAGAAGTTGTTTTTTTGTCCATACTGCGAAATCACATTTGGGGTAAGAACTGCATCCAAAAAATGTTCTGCCTTTTTTAGTTTTTTTAACTATGACATTTCCCCCATCTTTAGGACATTTATACTGGGTTACGTCTATGATAGGTGCGGTATATTTACAGTTAGGAAAATTTCCACAAGCATAAAACTTTCCAAATCTTCCGCGTCTTATGATTACGACTCCGCCGTCTAGCGGACAAATTTTATCAGTCTTTTCATCTAGGTCTATTTTTTTTGCTTCTACTTGTTCAGCGGCCGTAAGTTCTTTTTCTAAAGGCTTATAAAAATCAGCAATCATGGGCTGCCAAGATAATTCCCCATTTGCTATAGCATCTAATTTATCCTCCATTTCAGCAGTAAACGGAATGTCATCTATGTCTTTAAAATTTGAAACTAAAAAATCATTCACAGCATTTCCTACTAGCGTTGGGACAAACTTATTTTCTTCCCGTTCTATGTAAAATCTATCCAAAATTGTAGAAACTATAGAGGCATAAGTAGATGGTCTTCCAATCCCATTTTTTTCAAGCGCTGAGATTAAACTTGCGTCATTATATCTAGGAGGCGGGGTAGTAGAGTGTTCTGTTTTATGTGCGCTTACATAGGGGACATTTTCATGCGCTTCAAATTCTGGTAAAAATTCTTCTCCCTCATCTCTGTACCATAGCTTTAAGTATCCATCAAACAGTAAAACTGATCCAGACTTTTCAAAGACATGACCAGCAGGAGTAGTTATAGTAATTTTTGTAGACTCAAATAATGCATCTGCCATTTGGGTTGCAAGCGCGCGCTTATAAATAAGTTCGTAAAGTCTCACACCGTCTCGTCCTAATTCTGCTGAAATTCTCTTTTTCGTTTCCTCGAGGTCTCCTATGTGTGTAGGTCTAATAGCTTCGTGTGCTTCTTGTGCCACTTTAGATTTTGTTTTAAATTGGCGCTCTGTTTCCGAGAGATAATTTTTCCCAAATTCAGATGCAATATATGTTCTAGCTTTTCCTATAAACTGTGCAGATAAATTAAATGAATCTGTCCTGTGGTAAGTAATATGTCCTTCTTCATAAAGACGTTGTGCAACTTGCATGGTTTTTCTGCTGTTAAAGCTTAGTTTTCTAGATGCTTCAATTTGCATAGCAGACGTTATGAAGGGTGGAAGTGGAGAACGTTTTGATTGTTTTTTAACTACATCACTTACTGTGTATGTTTGAGAATTTAATTCATTTAAAATTTTATCCGCACCTGCTTCATCTAAAATTGTTTTAGAAAAAGTATAATCACCATCATACAGATCAAGTTTTTGAGAGATTTCAATGTGCTGGTCATTATATTCAGTAAGTTCAAATTCTACTTCCTGATCTTTTTTCTTGAGAATTACAAAAACTTTAAAATAAGGCTCTGTTTTAAATTTCTGGATTTCCCGCTCACGCTCTACAATAAGTCTTAGAGCAATTGATTGTACGCGGCCTGCAGATAAATTACGTTTTATTTTCTTCCATAAAATAGGAGAAATTTTATATCCCACTATTCTGTCTAATACGCGGCGTGCAGTCTGGGCATCAACTAATTTTTGATCTAATTCTCTAGGGTTTTCTAAAGCTTCTTCTATAGCGTCTTTTGTAATTTCATGAAAGACAATTCTTTTAAATGTAGTAGTTTTTTTAGCTTCCGGCTTAAGCATTTCCAAAAGATGAAATGAAATAGCCTCTCCTTCACGGTCAGGGTCTGTTGCTAGAAGTACGTTATCCGCTTTTTTGACGCGCTTTTTTAACTCTGTTAAAATCTTTTGTTTTGCTTTGGGGGTAACAAATCTGGGTTCAAAATTATGCTCTATATCTACTCCTATCTCTCCCCTAGGTAAATCTCTTATGTGTCCAACTGAGGCTTCAATGTCATATTTCTCACCAAAAAAACGCCCCAAAGTACGGGCTTTTGTAGGAGACTCAACTAATATTAAAGTATTACTCATTTTTAATCACGTTCTGATGATACAGTATATATTCGTTTTGCGAGCGTTTGCAACACTCGCATCCGTATATACTCACAAACATTTTCAATAAATTTAAATGTTCTGGTATTTGAGTATACCAACACAGAAAGAGGAATTGTAAAGCCCCAAGATTTATTTGTCAATAAGTGGAGTACGTATCAAAATTATTTTACAAGTCTTAAGCAAAGTAGAGTTCGGGGTTTGCGGAAACTTTTTTCCAAGAGACAGTATTATTTATAAGTAGCGCATGTGAGCCAATCATGGCTGCGTTATCTGTGCAATATTTTTTTTCAGGAGAAAAAATATTGATATATGATTTATGATCTATGATGTATGATTGAAATGCTTTGCGAAGTGTATTATTTGCAGAAACCCCGCCTCCCAAAAGGATTGTTTGGCATTTAAATTCTTCAGCTGCGCTAAAGGTTTTTCTGACCAATACATCTATTACGGCTTTTTGAACAGCAAAACAGATCTCATTAATAAATTCGTTATTTGTTGTTTGTTGTTTGTTGTTTGATATAAACCTAGCTGCTTCTGTTTTGAGTCCAGAAAATGAAAAGTCATATGTATCCTCACCAATTAAAGGAGCATGAAATCTTATACTTGTTTTGTTGCCTAATTTAGCGCGTTTTTCTATCTCCGGTCCAGCAGGGTAACTTAATCCTAAAAGTCTTCCTATTTTATCCAGTGCTTCACCAGCTGCATCATCTCTAGTCCCCCCAAGCCATGTGTATTCATGTAATGATTTATAATAAAGTAGGTCAGTATGTCCTCCAGATACAATGAGCCCTATGAAGGGGAAGGAGGAGTTAGGAGTTAGGGAGTAGGAGTTATTTTTACTTGAGATAAAATTTGCAAATAAATGCGCAAGTAAATGATTAACAGGAATAAGTGGTTTTTGAAAAACAAATGAAAGTGTTTTGGCTGTCTCTACCCCCACTAAAAGTGAGCCTATAAGACCTGGTCCGTAAGTCACAGCAATTGCGTCAATTTTTTCTTCGAGTATTTTTTTTGCTCTTGAGTAATTTTCTTTTTCAATTTTTTCTGCTTTTTCTCCTTCGGATTCTAAAAGAGCCGTGGTAATTACAGGAATAATAAATTTCAATTGTTCTCTTGCTGCATTTTCTGGAATTATTCCACCGGTCTCTGCGTGAATCTGAAGAGATGTTGCGGTGATATTTGAGTGGACGAGTATTTTTTTACCACTTTTTTCTACTACGGCAGCAGATGTTTCATCACAGGAAGATTCTATGGCAAGTATTTTCATTATGTTAAATGTTAAAATTTAAATCTTAAGACTTATATTAAAAGTAAAAACTGAAATGCATTTTACATTTACCTTGTGGATTTGAGATTTATGTTATGAACTTTGACTTATTTCACTCCTGTGAGGGTTATCTTATCACCTTTTTTTATTCCTTGAGCTGATGACTCATTTGCATTTAGCTCAAGAACATAATTTACGTCCTGTGATGGTCTATATTTCTGTAGGTCTGCATCAGCCTGTCCTGCAGAAGGAATTTGTGCGTTTTCAAAAACATCAGTAATTTCATTATCATCCAAAAAGATAATATCTATAGGAAACTTCATGTTTTTCATCCAAAAAGGATAGATTCCCTTATCTTTAAACACAAAAAGCATTCCAGTATCTTTTGGAAGATTATCTCTTCCAGAAAGTCCTTTGATTTGATCTTGCGTGGTTTTTGCAAGAATTAGCTTATATGTTTTATTGTTTATTTTTGCGGAAGCGTTAGGTCCAAATCCAAAATTAGGGATTTTCCCTCCTCTAAAAAGGAAAAACCCAATTAACACAATTACTAATAATCCGTAAAGAAGAAGAACTTTTTTCATTTTTTTAAACCTACCTTAATGTTCTAAAAAATTGGTCTTAAAAAAATATGTTGAGGCTCCGCATTCCCGCTTGTGGGAAGCAGGAGTTGAACATATTTAAACCTACCTTAAATTAACTTAGCCTAAGTTTTTAATAAGTTGAGTAGGGGAGTCTTTTTATGACTTCCACAACTTTTCCTCCAACCATTTTTG
>CAZITH010000001.1:7719-23569 GCA_964542125.1 uncultured Gammaproteobacteria bacterium
TTTTAGCCTTCTTTAGTGCCTCGTAAAAATACTGCGCGCCAGGGTTGATAAACTGACCTATAAGTGTCATGAATTAACGTTTCACCGTTTCTTGTGACAGTTCTACTAAAGACTACAGTTGCTCCCGGTGCAGAAAAATCAATTTGTTTTAAGGTTCCTTTTGGAAGCGTAGGATCATCCTGATATTGTGTTTCTGGAGCTGGTATTTGATTAGTAACAACAGGTGTAGTAAGAGTTGCAACCCTCCCGTCCCGCTTTCCATACAATACAAAAGTGAGACGTAACGTGTCTAAATCTACTGCAGATTGGATGAGTATGTAATTTCCTGTATCATTTTTAAACTTAAGATCTACTGAAGGATAGAAAACGGTTGCATCTATTCCTGGAGGAGAGTCTTCTTCATAGTATCCCACTCTATATGCATGTGCGTTTCTTTCAGTAATAGGAAGTCCGGCGTTTAGAAGTGCCCTGAAAAGTGTAGTTGAAACTTGGCAAACACCTCCTCCGTCACCCAGAACCGTTTTTCCATTCTGGATGACATATGCCTGCTTAAAGCCAGTACTTTTAGAAACATCTCCTAAGTACTTATCAAATGAGAATATTTCATTTGGTGCGACAAGAATTCCGTTAATTTTACTTGCAGCTAAAACCACATTATCAATTCTATTTGGAATTGAGTGCTGGAAGAGAGAAGTTCCTTGCCCAATTTCTTCTACTATCCCAAAATTATTTGCTTTTTCTGTAGTAACCGTTGGTTTTAAGGTTTTTACCCGGATTGTTAAAGATAATTCTTTTTCTTTTCCTTCAGAAATTGCTTCCAAATGATCCCCTAAGTCATTTTTAATAGCATCCATATCCATGATTCTTCCATCACTAGATTTTTTGAACGCAACAACTCGGTTATTCTCTACCTGAAACAACGCGTCAACTGGTTCTATATAAATTTGTTTTTGAATTGGGTCCAGAATGGTATTTAATTTGTCTACATCTAGAGTAAAAGATGGTGAAAGATTTGTGCCGTTCAGGTAGGAATTTATAATGTAATAGACATTGCTAAAAATATCAGGAGATTTTCCTATGCTTTCTGCTTGTTTTCTCATAAGATTTGCGTTATATCCTATGTTAAGTTCCTTGGCGGATGTAGTTGCAACAGTATCCTCATACCTAATGGTTATTTTTGTTTCCATAGTTTTTTTATTTTTCTCAGTAAAAATCTTCTCAACTTCATCTGGAGTCTTCTCCCCAACGTATATATTCCCAATAAATACGCCGGGAATAATATGATCCTTAAACGCAATCTTAAAATAAAGAAGAGCTAAAGATGCTAGACAAAAACATGCAAAGAGGACTCCAACTGTAAACCAGAAAACTGGTTTTCCCTTATGAACAACATGTTTTTTAATAGTTGCTGTTTTTTTTGTAATTTTTGAACTAGATATTGCCATAGTTGAATTGCAAAAGGTGACGCATAATTATACTATATATATCCATCGTACTCGAGTTTACAACTCTCGTAATCTGAGTATAATTATACTATGGATCCAAATTCTCTGTCTCCTCAACAGCCTGTTCCGGTATCAGCAGGTCAAAACGTTCCTCAATCAGGCGGGATGATGGGAAAACTTATTAGAATTGGAATTGGATTATTTGTTGTTTTAGTTATTTTAACTTTAACTGCGGTGTTTGTATTGCCTAGAATATTTCCAGCAAAAAAGGGTCCGGTGGAGTTAACGTATTGGGGTTTGTGGGAAGATCCTAATATCATGAATGAAATTATTGCGGACTTTAAAAGAACACACCCGCTTATCACCATAAAATACGAAAAGCGTGATATAAAGGGTGAAGGGCAGTATATCCAGAGACTTACCACAAGAATAACTGGCGGAAATGGGCCAGATATTTTTAGATTCCATAACAGTTGGCCGGCAGAGTTGACGGGAAAACTGTTGCCATTTCCAGCAGATGTTGTTTCCAGTCTAGGATTAGATAAAGAATATTATAACGTAGTCGCAAAAGACCTTCAGAGAAATGGTGCATTTTACGGGGTTCCTCTTCATATTGACACCTTAGCTTTGTTCATAAATAAAGATCTTTTTAAAGCCGGAGATGTTTCAGCTGCTCCTACAAGTTGGAATGACCTTGTGGATGTAGCAAATTCCTTAACTGTGGTAGACGAACAAGGAAAAATAAAGACTTCAGGAATTGCCCTGGGAACATATGCCAATATAGACCATGCCTCTGATATTATTTCACTTCTTCTTGTTCAGAATAGGGCAGATATGAAGAGTCTTGCAGGTACAAAAAAACAAAATACTATAGATGCAATTGGAGGGTATTATATGCCGTTTGCAAAAGGAGACAGCAGCGGAAAAGGAAAGACATGGGATACAACTTTAGATAATTCAAAGCTTGCTTTCTCTAAGGGAAATCTTGCGATGTATTTTGGTTATTCATGGGATATGCTTCAGATAAAAAACGCTAATCCAAATCTTAATTTTGAGGTTTATCCTGTCCCCCAGCTATCTTCAGATAGAAACGAAACTATTGCTTCCTACTGGGCGGAAGGTGTTTCATCTGGAACAAAACATCCAAAAGAAGCTTTTGAATTTTTGAAGTTTTTGGGAAGTAAAGATACTATGCAAAAAATGTATGCTTTAGAGGCAAAGTCTAGATCTTTTGGAGAATTGTACCCCAGGCGGGATATGAAAAATCTACTTTCCTCAAATCCGCTTTTGTCGCCATTTTTAAATCAGGCGGACAGAGCAGTATCTACGCCATTTTCTTCAGACACATATGACGCGGCTTTGAATACTGCCCTAAATCTTTACCTAGAAAACGCTATAAACTCCATGTTAAATAATACTTCACCGGAAACAGCAATTGATACATTGGGGACGGGGGTTTCCCAAACTCTTTCTCAATACGGCATAAAGTAACTATGAAAAAAAACAAAAAAACAGTACTGCAAGGTATAACTGAAACCGTGTGTTATGCTCAAGTATTTTCCTATGCGTTAAAAATTTCAGAACTTCACAAATATATACATGGGGATAAAAAAATTTCTTTACAAAAAATAAAAAAAACTTTAGACAAAAACAAGAATATTTTTGATCAAGACGGAGAGTTTGTTGTGTTTAAAGGCGAAAAAAAACTTATAGACTGCCGCCTTGCAAAATTTCCTGATAACAAGAAAAAAACTGCAGCCGCGTTTTTTGTTTCAAAACTTCTTCTTTTTATTCCTATTGTAAAGTTAGTTGGAATAAGCGGAAGTCTTTCTATGGAAAACGCACAGAAGAATCATGATATTGATTTGTTTATTATTACATCCAAAAACACTTTATGGACAACTAGACTATTAACAAATCTTCTACTTTTAAGTTTTGGGATAAAAAGAGGAAGAAGTATGTTTGACTCAAAAAATAAAATTTGTCCTAACATGTTTATGGCAGAAGACAATCTTAGAATTCCAAAACATATGCAAAATATATACACCGCCCATGAAGCGGCTCAGCTTAAGGTTATCTTTTCTAAGGAAAATATGCATGAAAGGTTTTTAAAAGAAAATAAATGGATTCTTTCGCTTCTTCCTAATGCATTTGATAATACCGTTTCTAATAGCAGTAAAAAAAATATTTTAAAAAAAATTTTCTCCGTGTCAATAATTCCAGTGGAAAGACTTCTATTTTTTATTCAGTTTTTTCATATGAGAAAAAATATTTCTAGAGAGTATATATCTTCAAATATGATTATGTTTCATCCGCTTCCTTACTCCCAGGTTATTCAAGAAATATTTCAACTAAAATTAGATGCACGAAAAAATCTTTTGAAGAATACAGCTTTAAAAGAGGAGAGAAAGGCACTTTTCCATCTTAATTGAGCACATACTCCAGGATATTGACATGTAAGAAATCATCTTGTATAGTGTCTTTTGATATTATATTAATCCCTCCCACACCATACAAAGGAAGGGGTTTTTTTTAGGCCAGAAATATGCAAGATAAGAAAAAAATTTTCGTAACAAAGGAAGGTTTAGAAGAGCTAAAACATGAACTTGAAGTGCTCTCTAAAACCAAAAGGCCAGAGGTTTTAGAACGCGTTTCTGCAGCGCGTGCTATGGGAGATCTTTCAGAGAATTCTGAATACACTGCAGCCCGTGAGGAGTTGTCATTAATAGATGGAAGAATTGAAGAGCTTTCTGAAATCTTAAAAAATGTTGAGCTTATTGCAGATGGTGTAAAAGCTGGTAAGGCTATTCAGTTGGGATCTACGGTGGTTGTTTCAGTGAACGGAAAAAAAGAAGAATTTGCATTGGTAGGCGAATGGGAAGCGGATCCTCACAACAAAAAAATTTCCCACGAGTCTCCACTTGGAAAAGCTTTAATGGGTAAAGCAGTTGGTGAAAAAATTGAAGTAGAAGCACCCGCTGGTAAAATTTCCTATACTGTTGTTTCTATCCACTAATCCCTTATACTCAAAATACCCTTATTGCGTATTTAAACATCTTGAGTGCGCTGATATATTCTTCTATTTTTCCTTATTTTGTTGTAGACTTCTAATATGGACAAGGCTCAAGAAATCCTTTCAGAACTTATTAAAATTCCTTCCGTTTCTTCCCAAGACAACTTCCCTATTATTCAAAAAATATCTCAGTATTTTGAAAAATATGAATTAACGTGGCAAGAGTGGAAGAGATGGGATGACACTCCAGGAAAAAATTTAATAGTTAAAATTCCCGGAAAAGATTCATCCGCGTCTTTGGTTTTCGTATGCCACATGGATACTGTCCCGTCATCTTCAAAGTGGGAAACAGACCCATTTTCTTTAGTAGAAAAGGATGAAAAATTATATGGGTTAGGAAGCTGCGACACAAAGGGAGGTACAGCTGCACTTATTTCTGCAGTTTTAAGTCTGTCATCTCAGCCTGAATATGATACGTTCTTGGTGTTTTCAGGAGATGAAGAGGTTTCATGTTCCGGTATGCGCAAATTACAAGAAGACCTTTTCTTTAATAGTCCTAAATTTATCTTTTTAGAGCCAACAGACCATAAAATTTTAATTTCTCAAAGAGGACTTGCTGGAATGGAAATTGAGCTACATGGAGAAGCTCAGCATGGAAGTTACGCAACCCCAGAAAACAATAAAGAATTCAGTGCAATATACCAGATGTCAAAAGTTTTGGATATGCTTATTGAAGACGCGGAAAAATTAGCTGAGGAAAAAGATCCGCTATTAGGATCAAATACACAGAATTTAGGAATAATTAACGGGGGAACCGCAAGAAATGTTATGGCAGATTTCTGTAAGGTTGGATTTGACAGGAGACTTCTTCCATCCCATAACCCTGAAGAGGAAATTAAAAGATTATCTGAAATGGTTAAAAACATGTATCCTAATGCAAAAATTGGAAATACTGACGTGCTACCTTCCTTCTCAACAGAAAAAGATGCCCCACTTGTTTCAGAAACTTTAAAAATTGTAAGTTCTAAATTTCATGATGCAGATCTGGGAGGATTTCAAGCATGGTCTGAGGCAGGACTTTTTAGTAACTTTAAAGAGGTTATTATTTTAGGTCCCGGTTCTATACAGCAAGCTCATAGAGCGAACGAATACATTTCAATAAATGATCTTGAAAGTTTTGTTGATATTTTTAAAGAAGTTATTCTTAGTATATAATAGAACACATGCAGGGACAGACATCTGAAAATATAATTAAAAAAGATCTCTCAAAATTCCCCTTATCCCCCAATCTTTTAAATTATCCAGAGTTTTATAAAAACTTTTCATGGAAGGACAAAGAAAAAGAAATTACGTTTTTTGATGACGGCACATTAAATGCTGCATATAACGCAGTAGATAGACATGCATTAGGAGCTAAAAAAGATAAGACTGCGTTTTTATTTGAGGGAGCTGCCGGTCAAAAAGAATCATATACATATGGTGATTTATCCCAAGAATCTAATAAATTTGCAAACGTTTTAGATTCGTTAGATGTTGTGAGAGGTGACAGGGTTTTTGTATTTTTACCTACAATTCCAGAACGGTATATTGCATTTCTTGGCATATTAAAAACAGGAGCTATTGTGGGGACACTTTTTTCTGCATTTCAGGAAATGGCACTTCTGGATAGACTTTCAGATAGTAAAGCAAAAATTGTAATTACAAATGAAGCGCTATATCCCAGGATAGAAAAAATTAAAAAGGATTTGCCGCATTTAGAAAAAGTAATAATAGTTGAAAGGGGTTCTGTAGCACATCCAACTGGAGATCACATAGTTTCATACGAAAGACAAATGGAAAAAGCGTCCAGTGAGTTTAGTGTGGCGCATATGAAACGTGATGAATATTCCTATATGCTTTATACCTCTGGAACTACTGGAAAACCTAAAGGGGTAGTGCATGCTCATTTTGACATCTTACAAGCAATGATGACCACGAAATATGTTTTAGATCTTCAGGACACTGATATCTACTGGTGCACAGCTGATACCGGATGGGTTACAGGAGTTGTGTATGCAGTTTTGGGCCCTATGTGTCTAGGGGTAACGTCAGTTATTTTTGAGGGACGTTTTAGTCCTTCCTCCTGGTATACAGTTTTACAGGATTACAGAGTAACAGTTTGGTATACCGCACCTACTGCCATAAGAATGCTGATGGGTTCTGAAACTCAGCCAAAAGATTTCAATCTATCTTCCTTACGGATGCTTTACAGCGTTGGAGAACCTCTAAATCCAGAAGCAATTTGGTGGGGGCTAGAGGCATTCGGGCATGCATTCCATGACACCTGGTGGCAGACAGAACTAGGGGCAATGGCAATAGTAAATTATCCCGAAATGGACATAAAACCAGGAAGTATGGGAAAGCCATTTCCTGGAGTAGCTGCAGGAGTGGTTGATGAAAATGGAGATGAAGTAGAAACAGGAAAAATTGGAAGTCTTGTTATAAAACCAGATACAGATCCTGCACTCATGAAGGAGATTTGGGGAAACAGAGAGAAATTTGATTCATATTTTGGAAACGGATGGTATATCTCAGGAGACAAGGCGTATAAAGATGAGGATGGGTATTTTTGGTTTGTAGGGCGTTCTGATGACCTGATAAATACCTCTGGAGAACGGGTGGGACCATTTGAGGTGGAAAGTGCACTTGTAGAATATCCCGATATAGTAGAAGCAGGAGTTATAGGAAAACCAGATGAGGTTAGGGGAGAAATTATTAAAGCATTTGTGGTTTTAAAACCCGGGGTAGAGGGGACAGAAGAATTAAAAGAGAAAATTACCCAGTTTGTTAAAAAGAATTTAGCAGGGCACGCATATCCTAGGGAAATAGATTTTATAGATAAACTTCCTAAAACACGGTCTGGAAAGATTATGAGAAGGCTTCTAAAGGCCCGCGAATTAGGCCTCCCAGAGGGTGACACATCCACGTTGGAAGATTATTAATAGTACTAGATTTAGCTTCACATTTTTGTTAAATTCTTAACATTTTACCTGTTTTTGTTGATAATTCCCCAAAAATTGATTCCCCCTTTTCCACTCGTTAATATATGTGTATGACTTTAGAAACTAGACCTCAGGCAGCAATATTTGACACCAATCGCGTTCCAACCCCTCACCAAGAGAGACAAATGGTAGAAGGGTTAAAAGCAGCATGGACACTCCCCAAAGGAGATGTGATATATGCTCATCCAGAGAGATTTAACGATGGAGTTCTTACAGGAATGATTTCTGAAGGAAAAGCTTCTGTAGTAGCTTTACACGAAAATCAAAATGTTTTAGGATGGGCTGCATTAGTTAAGCATCCGGGAATTGGGAATATAGAAATAGGTAGCGTAAATGCTTCGAGAGGTATGGGTACACCCTTGGTAGAAGAAATTTATAAAGATGCTGAGGGGAATCCAGATCAAGACATATTATTTTTTGATGTTGCAACATGTAGAACCGCTATGGAAGGTGCTGCTATTAAAGCAGCAGATAGAACTGGATTAAGAATTCCTGTTGTAACTTATGTGGATCCACCAGTATGGGGAGATGGCAAGAGAGGAATAACATGGGGAGCATTTGGTTTATTTGCTATTTCAAAATCCTATTTAGAGGCGAAGGGTCCTCTTGAATTGCCAAAATTACCAGAAACTGATTCTATACAGGACGGAACAGAAGAAATAATTGGGAACGTAATGAAAACAGGGAACATTGAAGGTGCAAAACGCGGTGTTACGGTATTTGGTTCAAGAAAAGAAGAGAAAGGTAAGAGGGAACCGTTTGACTCTTCTGTTATAACGGATGGATTAGTATTAGTAGATTATTTTAACACTGAGAGGAGAAGAGAGCTAACGAGTGAAGGTTTTAAACCATGTGGTATTGAGATAGGAAGAAAAGGCGGAGAACTTACCATGGGAGTTCACTATTCGCCTCATGATCCTAGAGAAAGTGCTCATGGGAGGCACACGGATCTTGTTGAAATGGATCATCCAACAAGGACTATTACTGAGACTACTGCATTTCTTGCGGAGTCTATAAGAATTGCTGGAAATATGAACCCTGGCGTAATGTATTCTGTTAGATCTGTTTAGTAAAGAGGCTTTTTAATATCTCAAAGGCTTTTCCTACGTCCTTATCATTTAAAAGAATTGTTAACTCAGTATAAATTGCAACGGTTTCTATAATATTTATTTCACTCCATGCTAAAGATTTTATGAAGAAGTAGACAATTCCCGGAGTATCTATGGATTCTTTTGGAATTCTAATATTAATAGTAGAAAGATTTGTGCGCTCTTCCATGATAGGAGCGTTTCCTAAAATTTCCTTTGCTTTTGGCAACAGGTCATTACTTAAAATGATCATTGTCTCTGTGACTCCCTGAGTAATAGTGAGAAAGTATCTAGAATCCTGAGATGTTAATTTTGTAATTTCACTTCTTTTTTCAACAAGATCAGAGTTGTTTGGAATAACTAATACAGAAAGATTTGAGTGTATGGTCATATCAGGCGGTGAGGTAAAGATATTTTTAAATTTAGGCTGCTTTAGAGTGGACTCAAAACGCTTTAATGCCATAAGAATAGATGCTTCTGAAACATCTTTCATGAGCATTTTTTCTACTTCCGGTTGAATGTAACGAGCTAGAGAAGAGTAATTTATGAGACCTTTGGAGAGAGCCTCCACTAGATACCTAGAGCGCTCTATAACTTTTTTAGTTGCCTGTGGAACAGTTATCATGCTAATTGAAATTAGGTTCTTGCAGTGAATCCCGACAGGGATGAACTGTTAAAAATTTAACATACCCATGCAGGTAAGTCAATGGGGTGATACAATTCAAATATAAATATGAGTAAAATTGCGGTTACCGGCGGAACGTTTGACTTTTTACATAGAGGACATAAAGAATTTATAAAAAAAATTCTTGAAGCATCAGGTAAGCTTTTTTTAGGGCTGACCTCTGATTCATATATTTATAAAAATAAGCCTAATAAGGGAATTGCGTCATTTGAAAGCAGGAAAAAAGAACTATTAGATTTTCTTAAAAATGAAGACTTAGAGAATAGAGTAGAGGTAATAAAAATAGAAGATGCCTATGGTCCACTCCTGGACCCCTCTTTTCATGCGGATGCAATTGCTGTTGCAGAATCTACGAAAGATGCAGTTGAAGAAATCAATTCTAGAAGAAAAGACTTGGGGCTAAAACGGCTTGAATATATTGAAATAGAGTTAGAGAGAGCGGAGGATGGGGGGATTATTTCAGCAACCAGAATTAGAAACGGGGAAATAGATAGAGAAGGGAAGCTGTACGTGAGAAAAGAGTGGTGTGGGAAAAAATTACTGCTCCCCTCTACTCTACGGGAAAAACTACAGGATATATGGGGAGAAGTGGTGCAAAAAATTCCTGAAGGTTTAGATTCAAATAAAACTATAACCGTGGGAGACGTAACAACTCAAAAATTTATAGATTCAGGAAAAAATCCAAAATTATCAATTATTGATTTTAAAGTAGAAAGAATTGAAATCCCCATGTTTGAAATAAAAAACGGGATAAGAGTTGTCAGTAAACCCGGAGAAATTTCCAGTGAGTTATTCGAAGTTATAAAAAAAGCACTTCATGAAGAAGATAGGCAAATAATAGTTGTGGATGGAGAAGAAGATTTGTCAGTTTTACCCACTCTGCTCTGTGCTCCGTTAGGTTTTTCTGTATTTTACGGACAACCTCATGTAGGACTTGTTAAAATTGAGGTAACAGAAGGAGTAAAGTTGAGAGCAAGAGGAATCGTTGACAGCTTTGAGGTAATTTGATAAGATTTCACAATATGAAATTTGCTTTAATTTCTAAGAAAACCAAGAAGACCCCGTAAAAGGGTTTGGTTTTTCTTGGCAAACTTTACCAAACCCCGAACATTCGGGGTTTTTTTATGGGTAAAAAAGGAGGTGATATATATATGAGTTTTTTAGAAAAAGGAAATTATTCATTTAAACATCCACACCATGGTGAGGTAGAACTGAGAATTGGTGATAGGACAGTTTCTGTTCATGGTCAAAGGCCAAAACAGGATGCATTGGGTGAAATAAGTTATATTACAACATTAGATCAAGGAGCTGTTGGCAGAACTCTAGACGATGCGATACACTCTTTACCTCTTGTTACGAGGGCGCTTATAAGAAATTTTGAACAAGAATTTCTTGCTGCCTCAGACGGAAGAGAGATTGTTGTATTTGACTCAAGAGTCGGTATGAATGTTGAGGAAAGAAGGGAGATGGCAAGAACAGGAGAAATCCCTAGGGGGAGAAGGCTTCTGAAATCTGATTCTTTCTAAATTTAATGAAAGATTAGTACACATTGTGGTGTACTGTGTAGTACAATACGGATATGGATAAACAGGGTGTGCAGTCTTCGGTTCAATCTGAGAGCACTGAACAGAATTTTAAAAAGGCAAGAGAAGAGAAACTTCAGAAAGTAAAAGAATTGGGTTGGAATCCTTATGCTGCGTCATATGAAAAAAAGCATATGATTTCCGAAGCGCGGGAGAGTGAGGGAAAAACTGTTAAAACTGCTGGCAGACTTTATTCATTAAGAGAGCATGGGAATATTGCATTTGCAGACTTGAAAGATGAGACAGGACGTATCCAAATCTTTTTCCAGAAAAAACTTTTGGGAGATTTATATAAACAGATAAAGCTTTTAGACATAGGAGATTTTATAGGCGTTGAAGGAGAAGTGGTAAAAACTGTTGCCGGAGAAATTTCTATAGCGCCTACTTCCTATACGCTTCTTACAAAATCTATGACCCCTCTACCCTCTGAATGGTTTGGCGTTAAAGATATTGAAACCAGATTTAGACAACGCTATCTAGACCTTTTGTTAAATGATGATGTGAGGACCCGTTTTAATATGCGCTCTAAAATAGTTTCTGGAATAAGAGAGTATTTAGACGCTTTGAATTTTTGGGAAGTTGAAACACCCATTCTTCAGCCTTTGTACGGGGGTGCAAATGCAAAACCATTCAAAACACACGTGAATGCTTTTGGAGAAGAAATGTATTTAAGAATTGCTGATGAGCTTTACTTAAAACGTTTAGTTGTAGGAGGATATGAACGGGTGTATGAAATTGCAAAAGATTTTAGAAATGAAGGAATAGATCACACGCATTTTCCAGAATTTACTATGCTTGAGTGGTATGAAGCATATGCTGATTACAACAGGGTTATGGAGGTTGCAGAAGGACTTATGAAACATTTAGCAAACAAGTTATTTGGGACTACGGTTATAGAAGTTGGAGAAAATAAAATTGATATAGGAAAACCCTGGCCCAAAATAGAAATGTCAGTTATCATGAAAGAAAAACTTGATCTGGATGTGGAAAAATCATCTGCTGAGGATTTACTTTCCTTTGCAAAAGAAAAATGTCCAGAGATGCAAATTGTGGGCGGAGAGACAAAGGGACAATTAATATTTATGATTTTTGACCATTTAATTCCTAAAACATTAATAGAGCCTACATTTATCATAGATTATCCAGAAGACATAAGTCCTTTATCTAAGGCTCACAGAAGTAAACCAGGTTGGGTAGAGCGTTTTGAGGGGTATGTAGGCGGAAAAGAGATTCTAGATGGGTGGTCAGAGTTAACTGATCCAGCTGTTCAAAGAGAGCGTTTTACGAATGATACGAAAGCTGCAAGAAAAGATAGAACAGAGGCTCAACAAGTAGATGAGGATTTTTTGGCAGCAATGGAGTATGGGATGCCTCCTTTGGGCGGAATTGGGATAGGAATAGATAGATTAACTATGTTTTTCACTAACACCTGGGCTATTAAAGAAGTTGTAGTATTTCCTACTTTAAGACCTGAAAGAGAAAGTAAATAACATTTTCCCCGCACTAACGCTTGGCGCATATTCTAAGAAAGATGTTTTCTTGAAGGGCGAATAATCTTACCTAGACCACCTGGCGTACATGGAGGTAGGTAAAAGTCTTTGTGAAACAGATTCCTGAATAGAAATTTCTCCGCATTCAATTTTTTCCTCCGGCAAAATATCTGAAACCATATTCCCTAATGTTATAGGAGAAATAGGGACTGTATAGGCAGTTACTAGGAAAAAAAGAGGAGTAGGTTTTAAAATTGCCTTACTAATCTCTAGCAAATCTGGAAAATCTTTTTCAAACTGCCAGACTTCCCCTTTAGGACCTCTCCCAAATTTGGGAGGATCCATGATGATGCCATCATAAAAATTACCTCGTCTCTCTTCTCTTTTTATAAATTTTAACGCGTCATCTACTATCCATCTGATAGGTTTTGTCTCAAGCCCTGATAATTTTTGGTTCTCTACGGCCCATGAGATAGCGGGTTTTGAGGCATCTACATGAGTTACATGTGCGCCTGCACTAGCAGCAGCAAGAGTTGCTGCGCCTGTGTAGGAAAAAAGCGAAAGCACTTGTGGTGAAGATGAAGTTTCACAAATTTTTGAAATCCAATCCCATTGAGAAGAAAGCTCAGGAAAAATCCCTACATGCCCAAATGGGGTAAGTTTTAGCAAAAACTTAAGAGAATTATTGTGAAAAACCCAGTTATTAAATAGTGAAGTGGTTTTCCAATCCCCATATTTATCGTTTACTCTAACATATTCTACGTCAACCTTCTCCCATAATTCTGGTTTCGATTTTTTCCACAAAGCTTGTTTTTCAGGCCTTATGATTGTTTTATTTTCAAATCTCTCTAGTTTTTGTCCGTCTCCCGAGTCTAGAAGTTCGTACAAATCTGATTTTTGAAGGATTAAATCTTGGTTTACCATTCTGCAATTGTACCAGAAAGCGACTTCGTAATATAATATCCACATAAAGCGGAACTACGGTTCGAAATACAAAAATGAAAATTACGTTTGTCACGGGAAATGAATTTAAAGCAAAAGAGACTGGGGAAATTTTACAGCTTGATTTGGAAATTTCAAAAATAGATTTAACAGAAATTCAGGAATTGGATTTAGAAAAGGTGGCACTTCACAAATTAAATCAAGCATATGAAATTCTTAAAAAACCGGTTTTAATAGATGATGTTTCTTTTGAGATAGAATCTTGGAACTGCTTCCCTGGACCTTTAGTAAAATGGATTCTTAAAGCGGGAAACGGACCTTCTTTACTATTAAAACTTCTGGAAGGGGAAAAAGATAGAAGAGCCAAGGCAAGGCTTGCGATAGGGTTTCATGATGGAAAAAAGCCTCATTTATTTTTTGGTGAAGTAGAAGGCGCTGTAGCAGATACAATAAGAGGCGATAATGGATTTGGATGGGATAGGGTTTTTATTCCTGAAGGTTACAGTCAAACATTTGCGGAAATGCCATCTAAGTTAAAAAATTCTATTTCTCACAGAGGAAGGGCGCTTGAAAAATTCCATAATTTCTTAAAGCAAAATTATACGCTATAATACGCTTATGTTAGACATTAAATTTATTAGA
The DNA here is from genome assembly GCA_964542125.1 of uncultured Gammaproteobacteria bacterium. GTDB lineage: Bacteria > Patescibacteriota > Microgenomatia > Levybacterales > GWA1-39-11 > JAGORM01. The sequence continues at coordinate 21,649 of CAZITH010000001.1, forward strand.
GAAAATCCAGAAGTTGTAAAACAGGATGCTGCAAAAAAAGGAGCAACGGTTCCTGTTGAAGAAATACTTGATCTTGATAAGAAATATAGAGAGTTAAATACTTCAGTCCAAAATCTTCAGGCAAAAAGAAATGCTGCAGCAAAAGAAAGAAATATAGAAGAAGGAAAAAAGATAAAAGAAGAGCTTGAGAACCTTGAAACAGAATTAAAAAATACAAAAGCGCAGCTGGATTTAGAGCTTTTAAAAATTCCCAATCTTCCGCTGCCTGAAGTTCCTGTAGGAGGAGAAGACGATTTTGAAGTTATTAAAACTGTAGGAGATCCTAAAGTGTTTGATTTTACACCCAGGGACCACTTAGAGCAAGGTGAAATGCTAGATATAATAGATGTTGCGCGCGCTGCAAAAGTTTCAGGTGCACGGTTTACCTACCTTAAAAATGAGGCAGTGTTTTTAGAGTTAGCGTTAGTGCAGTATGCATTTGAAAAATTACGGGAACAGAACTTTACTCCGGTTTTTCCTCCGGTTCTTATCAAAAATGAGATAACCCAGGGATTAGGATACTGGACGCCTGAGAATAAAACAAACTATTACGTTACCCAAAATGTAGAAGAAGTAGAGAAAGGAAAAGAATCAGAAAACTCACTCTATTTAATAGGAACTGCAGAACATGCGTTAGTTCCTATGCATGCTGATGAAACATTAAAAAACTTAGATCTTCCTAAAAGATATGTAGGATTTTCAAGTGCCTTCAGAAGAGAATCTGGTTCATACGGAAAAGATACACGCGGAATTTTACGGGTTCACCAATTTGAAAAAGTTGAAATGGTTTCTTTTGTCAAACCGGAGGATGATGAAATGGAACTAGCAACACTTACTGCTATTGCAGAAAAGTTTATGGAAGAATTAGGACTTTCATATAGGGTAATAAGACTTGCATCTAGAGATATTTCTTTTCCAGCCGCTGAGACTAGAGACATAGAAACATGGATGCCAGCACAAAATAAATACAGAGAAACGCATTCTATCTCTACAACCGGAACTTTTCAGTCTAGAAGGCTCAATATAAAATACAAAGATAAAGATAAGAAAGATTATGTAGCAATTCTAAATGGGACAGCTTTTGCTATAGGCAGAACTATTATTGCAATTTTAGAAAATTATCAAAAGGAAGATGGAACTGTAGTTATTCCAGAAGTGTTAAGAAAATATACAGGTTTTAAAGAAATTTCACCTAAAAAATAACCCTCGATTAATAATGGCAAACATCCTGGTTTTTGGTACAAGCACTACTTATGGCGCGTGGGACAGTGAAGGAGGATGGGTACAGCGTTTAAGACACTTCATAGATCTGAAAATTATTGAATCCAACTTTAAGATAGATTACCTCATTTATAATTTAGGAGTTTCAGGAGATAAAACTACTAACATTTTAAACAGATTTGAAAAAGAAACAGAAGCACGTTTGGATAAATATGGGGGAGAAAATATTATTTTGTTTCATGTAGGAATTAATGACTGTATTTTTAATGAAAAATTAAACGGATTAGAAATTTCTCCAGATGAATTTGAGAAAAACCTTTCTGAATTAATTCACTTAGCTAAAAAATATGCTTCCAAGATTGTAATTATCGGTTCAATGCCAGTGGATAAACGCGTAGACCCTATGCCATGGGCTCCCGGACGTTCTTATAAAAATGAATTTGTCTCTTCCTACAATGAAATTATGCAAAAAGTAGGAAATAGAGAGCATGTGGAATTTGTAGAAATTTATAAAGAATTTATTGACGAAGATTATTCAAAACTTCTTTCTGATGGGGTTCATATGAATGATGAAGGACACAAAAAAATATATGAAAAAGTCAAAGATTTTTTAATAGAAAAAAATATCATAAAAATTTCGTAATTTTTCATCAAAAAAGGG
>CAZITH010000002.1:0-22886 GCA_964542125.1 uncultured Gammaproteobacteria bacterium
CTGAGGATATTTCATAAGCAGCGTCTCAGTTAAGGTTTTTGTATCATCATCTCCTGACTCTTGTCCTTCTGGTCTAGACAAACCTGGTCCTATGAGTATAGAATCTGCCTCCTCTATATAATTTTCAATTTTAGATCTAGGGATCACTATTCCATCTCTAAAATCCTCTTTAGCCTTTTCTACTATCTCATTATTTTCAGGAACTGAAGAGTAAAAAACCATGTCCGCCATTCTGCTTGCAACCGTAAGCGGCCAAATGGATGCCGCATGAAACAAGGTAGACCCTGCAATAATTAATACTTTTCCGTTTTGTCCTTTGTGAGAATCTGATGAAGGTATATAAAGGTTTTTTAGTACAGACGGATCAAATTCTGTCATAAGGTGTTGGTAAAAAACTCTATTAATTTATTTTTGTATATGCCAAGTGCTTTTGGATTTATACTAATTCTATGTTGTGCACCTTTTAAGATAAATAATTCTTTTGAAGATGCATTCACTGCTCTTCTATCATATTCCTCTACCATATCTTCCGGCAATACATCATCTAATTCATTTTTAACAAGTAATAGTACTCCTTTGTATTTTTCAATTTCATTATATGAAATGCTTGTTAAAAAATTATCCCGTTTTATTTCTGGATCAGAATCTCTTTGAGTGGTTTTTAAAACTTCCGGAGAATAAGAAGCAGGCGCTTCTAAAAGAAGGGATTTTATGGGAAAGCGGTTACATAAAAGAGCGGCTACAAATCCCCCAAAACTTCCTCCGCAAATTCCTACCCGTGTTTTATCTACTTCTGGCAGGGATAAAAACAGCTCGAGTGCTTTTTCCCCATCTTCTATACCATCTTGAATAGTTTGCTCCAAAAACTCTCCCTCTGACAACCCTACTCCTCTGTAATTTATAGCAAGAGTAATAATTCCACGTTCAGAAAGTTTTTTGGCGTTATCAAAATGCATCTCCCCTATTCCTCCGCTCCCATGAAAAAATATTACTCCTGGAAATGGACCTTTCCCTTTGGGGACAAATAATTTTCCTCTCACTATTGTTTTATCTACTAAAAATTCTAGAATCTTTTCCATTAAATTAATTTGAAGATCTTAACGTCCTTCAGCTCGGCTTGTCCGCCTAACGTACACAACAGCTTGATGAAATATTGCTTTAAGGTCTAAGCCTTGAAACTCTACCTTCTGTTCTGGAGTCATTCCCCTATACAGTCTTTCTAAATGGTGGTAGGCTGCTGACTGAACAGCACTTCCAGAGATACCGGCATCTGCAGCCATATTGACAAAAGGAACTCCACGACTAAATCTTTCAAGAAATTTTGAGTCTCTATCCCAATTTCTAACAGCAGAACCATCAAAAATTCCACCTCTCAATGTCCCTCTTCTGTAAAGCCTTTCTCGAATCCCCCAGTCTTCATTCATCACCTCAACAAACCGTCCAACAATTCCAAACGATTCTTCTGTTGAGGGGATTTTTCTTTCTAGCGGACGAGGGGTTTCCATTGTTTACTCACCTTCTATGGTGGTGCCAATAAAATCGCGCCCTTCAAGCGCGTTTTTTATATTATCAAAGTCGTCTCCCTTAATAATTATTGCCTTAAGCCCTAACTCTTGAGCTTTTTTGGAGGCAATAGGGTCAAATGGCATGTTCATTCCTGGGTCCCATTTATCCCCCACAATTTTCCTAAATTCTGTCCAGTTGATCTTTTCTATGGGTTTTGCGTCAGGGTGTTTTCGGGGATCTGCTGTGTAGACTTGGGGAATGTTTGTGAGGTTAAGAATGGTCTTAACGTTATAATCTTCACATATCATAGTGGCACAAAAATCTGTACTCCATCCTGGTTTCCATCCTGCAGCAACAATTACAGGCTCATCTGCCTTTCTTATGATTTCATAATGCTTAATAACATACGGATGCGCAATATCTCTAAAAATGGTTCTAATAAGATGCGCATTCAGTTTGGTTGCGTGAATTCCAAGCCAATCCAAATCGTCCTCGGTTAGTTCATGTCCTACTACTTCACGCCCTGCGTCTCTATATTGACGCGCGATTCTACCCCCTCCAACAACTAAAAAAAACTGGCGGTTGGGGTCACTTGCCAGTTCTGTTCTTATAAATGTATTAAGCTTCTTAAGAAAATCTAAAGAGACTCCATCTTCCTGAACAATAAGAGAGCCCCCAACTGAAAGAACTATTTTGTGTTTTCCGTTTGACATAAACGTTTTTGGAAGGAATTTGGGATTTACCATCAAGTAGGATAACAAATGTAATCTCTGAAATCAATACTAGCTGAGCATGAACTGAATTTGACTAAACCCTTATACTTCTTGCAAATGGGTAAATTACAGGTATAAAGTTTATATATGGAAGAAAAAAGCATTTTAGGATACCCGCTTCAGGACTGTCCGCAATGCAATGAAACTATAAGCGCGTTACCTGGAGCACGGGATGCAGTGTGTAAAAATTGCGGATATAAGGATCCGTGCTGCGAATAGCAGCTCGTCTCCTTGCGGGCTTCCTCCGCTTACGCGGAGTCCAGTCCTAAAGGATCCTTGTTGTGAATAGCAACAAAGATCTTTGCGGTACGCAGTTCCTAAAAGATCCTTGCTGTGAATAACCATGAACTCAATAATTGAAATAGTAATAAGATCTGCGGTTGTCTACTTTTGTATTGTATTTGGGATTAGAATTTTTGGGAAAAAAGAACTATCCCAGCTTTCTGTAATTGATCTTGTCTTTATTCTTCTTATCAGTAATTCTGTTCAAAATGCCATGGTAGGCAATAACACTTCTCTTCTGGGTGGAATTATAGCTGCACTTTCACTTTTTATTGTGAACTATGTTTTGAAAAATGTATTCTATAAGTTTAAAAAGGTAAGTGAATTTTTCCAAGGGGACCCACTCATGTTAATTTATCACGGAAAACCCATCATAGATCATATGGCAAAAGCAAAAATCACTATGGATGAGTTAGAAGCAGCGGTACGTGAACACGGAGTTGATAAAATTTCTGATGTGGACCTTGCAGTTTTAGAAATTGACGGAAATATTAGCATTCTTTCTGAAGACTTTAAAAAAAGAACATCCAGACACAGACATGCGCACAAAGCAGTTTCCAAGCAAACTTAATTTACCTCTTTTTGAGTTTTATCCTCAACTCCCACAATAAGATTTTCTTTCTCTACTTTTGTAGAAATGATATCTTCAGGTTTGATCTTTTCTTCCAAAATCTGCATTGCAATTTCATCAACAAGCTCTGATTCAATAACTCGTTTTAGTGGGCGTGCACCAAACACCGGATCATACCCTTTTTTCGCTACATATTCAATTAAATCTTTTGAGATCTTAAGGTTAATGTTATTTTCAAGAAGCCGTTTTGCAACGTGCTCAAGCTGAAGCATTGCAATTTCCCGCACCTCAGAAAGAGTTAACGCATGGAACAACACTACAGAATCTAATCTATTGAGAAACTCTGGCTTAAACGCTTGATGCAAAGTCTCCCATACTTTCTTCTCTTTTTGAGCATCAGCAATATCTGAAGAAATGACCTCACTCCCTAAATTACTTGTCAAAATGATAATTGTATTTTTAAAGTCTACCGTAACACCCCTGCTATCAGTTAGTCTTCCTTCATCAAAAATCTGCAGAAAAAGATTAAAGACCTGAGAATGGGCCTTTTCAATTTCATCAATTAACAAAACAGAGTATGGCTTTCTTCTTACCGCTTCTGTTAATTGTCCTCCTTCATCATACCCAATATATCCTGGAGGAGCCCCAATAAGACGCGCAACGCTGTGAGATTCCTGATACTCACTCATATCAATTCTTGTGAGCGCGTGCTCATCTGAAAAAAGAATTGAGCATAACGCTTTTGCCGTTTCTGTTTTCCCAACACCTGTAGGCCCTAAAAACAAAAATGACCCAATTGGTTTATTCTTCGGAGAAAGACCTGTTCTTGCGCGCCTTATTGCCCGAGACAATACGCTTACCGCCTCTTTCTGACCTACTACTCGCTTTCCAAGCTCCTCTTCTAAATGTGAAAGGCGTTCTGACTCTGTTGTGAGCAGTCTAGTTACAGGAATTCCAGTCCACCGGGACACCACACGCCCAATATCATCTTCATCCACCTCTTCTCTTAAAACTCGGGCTTCTTCTGGAATAGTATTCCACCTAGCATGAAGCTCTTCTAGTTTCTTCTCAATTTCCGGAAGTTTTCCATATTTTATCTCTGCTGCTTTTTGCAAATCCACACTGCGCTCTGCTTGTTCTAACTCAATAGATAAAGCATCACGTTTTGCACGGAGCTCCTGAATATTTTGGATTATCTCTTTTTGTTCTCTCCATCTTTTTTCTAAGTTTTCCGCTTTTTCTTTCAGGTCACCTAGCTCTTTTCCCCGTTCTTCTTTTTTTAGCTTTGCTCCGTCTCCTCCATCTTTTTTAAGCGCTGCAAGCTCTATCTCTATGCCTGTCATCTTACGCTTCAATTCTTCCAACTCTGAAGGCATACTTTCTGTTTCAATTTTTATCCCAGCTGCTGCCTCATCAATTAAATCAATTGCTTTATCAGGTAAAAATCTCTGGGGGATATACTGTGCTGACAGTTTAGCCGCTGCAATCAGAGCATCATCAGTGATTCTAATTCCGTGGTGAAGCTGGTATTTTTCTTTAATTCCGCGAAGTATTGAAATGGTATCTTCTATGGTAGGCTCCTCCACCGTGACTGGCTGAAACCGCCTGGCAAGAGCTGGATCTTTTTCAATATATTTTCTGTATTCAGAAATGGTTGTTGCTCCAATTACTCGTAATGTGCCGCGCGCAAGAGACGGTTTTAAGATATTTGCAGCATCCGTTGATCCTTCTGCTGCCCCGCCGCCTACTAGGGTATGAAGTTCATCAATAAAAATAACATATTTCCCAGATGCTTCTTCAACAGCTTTAATAACGCCTTTAATACGCTCTTCAAATTCACCTTTAAATTTAGCACCTGCTAAAAGCTGAGCAAAATCCAAAACTAAAACCTCTTTATTCTGAAGGGTTGTAGGTACTAAACCTGAAGCAATTTTCTGCGCTAATCCTTCTACGATTGCCGTTTTCCCAACACCCGGATCCCCTATCAGAATAGGATTGTTTTTGGTTCTTCTGGACAAAATCTCCATCACGCGCCGAATTTCAGTTTCGCGTCCTATGACAGGATCAAGTTTATTCTGTTTTGCCTGCGTAGTAAGGTTTAAGGTAAATTTTTTTAAAGCCTCTTCAGGAGAAATTGGCTTCAAAAAATCTAAATTTTGATCATCCATATAATTATTCTATCCATTTTAGCAGTTGTTGTCAATCACTGCTAATTTCTTGCCGTAGGGTGTATAATATATAGGTATGAAATGGATTGTAAGGCTTTATATTTTCTTTGTCGGAATCATTCTTACCACTACTACTGGCTTTGGAATTGCGGCTTTTTACCCTCAACCCATTAGACCATCCTATCCAATTTCCTACCCTAACGTAATTGTCCCTAAAAGCTGCTACTCTACCCCTCAAGAAGCAGCAACACCAGATTGTCAGAAGATTTATGCTCAGCTAGAAACAGGGCAAACTGAAAACATTCAAGCTCAAAAAGATTACGAAAAACAAACACGGGCATTTGACAATAAAAACGCTGGGTACACAAGAACTGCCGTATTTTTAGGAATTTCAGTGGGTGCTTTTTTTGCAATTTTGGGAATTGGAATAATTAAATTCTCCCCACTAGTTGCAAATGGGGTAATTCTTGCTGGAGTTTCTACTGCAGTTTTAACCAGATTTTTAATTATGCTGGCGTCATTAGGCTCTCAAGTCTCTGGAACCACGGGGGCCGACACACTGTCTTATGTAGAGTTTGGGATATTATTACTTTTATCTTTTGCAATTCTTTTTGTGGGGTTTAGTACCCTGCAAAACCTTGAGGGAAAAGTTAAGAAATAGGACTATTTTATTTCTAAAATATAGGACTATTTTGTGTCTAAAATATAGGACTATCTTGTGTCTAAAATACTTTCAAGCAGCTTTGGGAACTCTTTATAGGGCTGGTTGTACTTCATAGAACCCATGTGCCCCTCCCCTTTCATTACAATAAGTTTCCCTTTGTTGAGGTTTTCAATAATATAACGGCCAGCTTTATCATCACATCCCCATGGATCATTATCTGAATTAAATAGGATAAAGTCATCTGCGTTTTCTTTGATTTTCTCCCAGTCATATGAGTCTTGTAAAACCGGATCTTTTTCTTCTCTTATTTGTCTTGCGTACCCTGCTACCAAAACCGCTTTTTTAACTGGAAAATCTATCTGTTCTAAAAGAGAAAGAATTAAGGGACAACCCGCAGAATGACCTATTAAAACTGTTTGACCGTTAAAAGAAGCAAGATGAGCTGCGGTTACTTTATTCAAAAATGTTTCAATAGGCTCATGATTTATATCTGGAAAATGTGGAACTGTCACAAAATATCCCTGCATCTCTAGCTGAGTTTTAAGCCATGGATACCAAAAATCATTTGGTGTACAGTCCGTCCCGTGGAAAATATATGCGCTTTTCATAAAACCTTTTTAAAATGATAACCGGAATTTTTATACTCTAATTTCTCATAAAACTTATGAGCTGGCACATGATCATAGCCGGATTCAATAAATATTGCATGACATCCCAAGTTTCTTGCGTCTTCTTCCATTTGCTGCATAAGACGTCCTCCTATTCCATGCTTCTGGTATGTTATGGCAACAAACAATTCATCAACTTCTATGATTGGTTTGGGATACCTTACAACGTTTCTAAGAGAAAACGTGATAAATCCAATTATTTTTTCTCCATCTACTGCAATATACATGAAATTAATATCACTCTCTATAATCTTTTTAAATGAGTCATTGTCTTTTTTGGAATATCTCTCCTCTCCAACAAATGCATTGAAAAGAGGAATTATATTATCATAGTCTTCTAAAACTGCAGGTCTAATAGTTATAATCATGATTTTAACTGTATCTCAATTTTTTTATCTTTTATTACTACTCATCTCGTTGCACTTCTTTATACATATAAATGTGGTCTACATACTTATCTCTATGTTTTGAGCCTCCTGGAAGCCTTCCAAACTCCTTAAAGCCGAGCTTCTCATATAATGTATATGCTAAATCATTATCCCCAAATACTCCTAATGTAATAATTCTTAGATCTGACAATTTATTCACAGCTTCGTCAATTGTTAGCTTCATAAGTAATTTCCCTATCCCTTCTCCTCTAAAATCCTTAGCAACAGATAAACCAAATACACCTTCGTGGCTTTCACTTTTATCTTTCAAATCAATTGCCGAAATTCCAATAAGCGTATTAGAACTAAACACTAACAACTGCACCGCCCTCTTGTTCTTAATTTTTTCAAGCTCACCATTAAGAAATTTAGTTTCATATTCAAGACTTATTTCCTCGCCCTGAAAACGGACAAACGTTTTTTCCTGCGAAAGTTCATTTATATAACGCCACATTTCAGGTGCATCACTCAAGGTAGGATACCTTATAATAATCTCTCTTTCTTTTGATGTCTTACCCGCGTAAACAATGTTTTGCTCCATATTGTAATTATATCAGCTTGAAATATTCTAGAATCTTTATAAACCCATTATCATCTACCGATGGTGCTAGAAAATAATGGTTCTCTTTTTTTGTTTCTGCTTTTTTTAGAAGCTCATGACCTCCCTCTCCCACCACACCCACATAGCCGCACTTTTCCATAAAAATCCAATCCCCCAGTGTATCCCCTACCCCCAGTGCATCTGAAAGATTTATCCCCAAAATACTTGCAACTTCCTGTGTGGCGGTTATCTTAGATGCATTCTTTGCAGTCATTAATGCATACTTCCAAGGTTCAGTTATAGGATGATGTGTCCAAATAAAATGTGTTTTATCAGCATACAGATCAAATATTTCTTGTGCTGCTTCATCCTCTTTTCTATTGGTAGTAGTTGCTAATATTTTAAGTATCTCTACTGACTCTGCAAATTTCTCCAATGATGGGACAACAATTATATCTTTTCCTAGGACTTGTCTTCTTTTTTCTGTAATGTGAGGCTTATGAGATACGTCTATAAAGGTGTCTGTTGTGGTAGTAATACTCATGTGAAGCTTTCTTTCTACTCCTTTTCTTATCACTTCCTTGGCAATTTTAGGATCTACTAAGTATTTTTTGAGAACCTTTTTTGCAAGAGGATCAAATATATATGTCCCGCCATCTCCAATATGTGGATTTTTGAGATTTAAAAGACGAATTGTATCTTCAACTACATAAGAAGCTTTTCCTGTACATAATACAATCGGTATTCCTTTTTTCTGAAGAACTTTAAACGCATCTTGCACTTCTGGGGTAGGACGGGGGAAATTATACCCTTTTTTGTTTCCAATAATCACTCCATCAACGTCAGTAATTATGGCTTTTATCACGGCTTAAGTATATCAAAGAATAGGATGATGTAAAGCAAGAAGGGTCATGATGATTGCAAGAGTTGCAACCTTTTGAAATGAGTTTAATTCAAACATATTCATAGTACTACTTTACTTTTTAAACGTAAATTTACAATTCATAAACAGTAAGAAAAATGTAATACCTGATATAATGACCTCATGACTGAAAGAATTGAGACAGCAACCTTAGCAGGCGGGTGTTTCTGGTGTACGGAGGCAATTTTTAAAAGATTAAAAGGCGTAGAAACAGTCACCTCCGGGTATTCTGGTGGAGCAAGACCCGATCCAAGTTACGAGCAGGTAACTACTGGCGCTACCGGACATGCGGAAGCAGTTCAAATAGAATTTGACCCTTCTGTAATAACTTATGAGAAAATCCTGCAGATATTTTTTCACCTGCATGACCCCACTACTCTAAATAGACAAGGGAATGATGAAGGAACACAGTACCGCTCTGTAATTTTTTATCATGACGAAGAACAAGAACAAACTGCTGAAAAAGTAAAGCAAGAAGTTTCCGATGAGGGACGCTATAAAGATCCTATTATTACAGAGATCGTGCCTTTTGAGGCTTTTTATCCAGCTGAGGACTACCATCAGGATTACTATGACAGCAACAGAAACCAAGGATATTGTAATTTTGTAATTACCCCAAAGATTCAAAAACTCTTAAAAGAATACTCAAAAGAAGTGAAGGAAGAATACAAGGCTTAAATTAATTTCCGTCTAGAAACCTTAAAAGCTTTCTCCATTAAAAATACCTTTGCGAAAAATGCTGCAAGAATAGTTATAACCCAGCCAAGAAATACTTCAAATCCCAGCATATTTATGCGCTTTTCTATTTCCCGCAAAGACCTTCCCACTAACACATATCCTTCTTTGTAAGGCACTACCACAATGGCCGCACGAACTCCTTTTTGGGGCTGCCACGTTATTTTATCCTGCCCATTTTTTGCCGTAAAATCAAAAACACCTTTGGGAATTTCAGGAATCTTTCCAGCAAGCTGCCCAGTTGAGAGAACTACCTTACCCTCTTTATTAAATACCATGATAAAAACAGCAAGGCTTTTTTGCATGTCTACATTAGTAGCCGGAATAACAACCTCAGGTGGATTTCCTTGATTCAGACTTTCTGCTATGTCTGTAGAAAATTGAAGCTGTGGATCATTTGCAGCAATTCTATAATTCTGCTGCAAAAGAACATACACGAGCCCGCACAAAAGTGTTATGGTAATTCCTAGCGGAAGAAAACGCTTCAGGATCTCACTCATATAGCTATTATAAAACTACTTTCTCTCCTACTTCAAGCTTTCTCTTTTATATGCAAGTGATATAATAATTTCTCTATGGAACATCTTCCTACAAATTATCAAAAGCACACGTCATCTGACCCCTCACGCAAATTCTTTGTAAAGCGCTTTAATGCAGCTCTTGTCAAAACGCTTAAAAGTCTACCCGTTGACTCAATTCTGGATGCAGGATGCGGTGAAGGGTTTACTTTAAATAAATTTTTTGAGGAAGGTATTGGGAAAAACTTAGAAGGAGTGGATTTTAGCAAAGACGCAATAGAACTGGGGCAAAAGCATTTTCCATTTTTAAAATTAAAAGAAGGAGATATTTATGATCTTCCCTATAAAAAAGATGTGTTTGACGCTGTAATTTGCACTGAAGTTTTAGAACATCTAGAAAACCCAAAAAAAGCAATTTCTGAGGTTTTACGGGTTTCTAAAAGATACGTTATTTTTAGTGTCCCTAATGAACCATTTTTTATGGGAGGAAGACTTTTAAGAGGTTTAAATGTCAGGCAGTTTGGGAATCACCCAGAACACATAAACCACTGGACGCTCTACTCTTTCCCTGAAATGCTCAAGAAAAATGGAGTAAAGGTGAAGATGATAAAACTTCCGTTCCCCTGGATTCTTGTGGTAGGAGAAAAATAACATCTTACTCAAGAAGATGTTTTCTAAAAACGAATAATTCTACTCTTCTTTCGTAGAATACTTTAAAAGGATGGTCGATTTTCCATTGTCACCATTTTTATCATTCAGGTGAACTAATAAGTCAGCCAAAAATCCAGTAAAAAAGGCCTGAAATCCACTTAAAACCAACATCACGCCCAAAAATAATAGCGGCCTAGTCCCAATGCTTTTTCCCATAAAATGAAGAAGCGAAAGGTATCCCAAAACAATAACTCCTAATATAAAAAGGACTTCTCCAACTATTCCAAAGAAGTGAAGAGGCCTGTCTTTATACCTGCTAAGAAATATCATAGTAAGCATGTCTGGCATATCTTTCCAGAGCTTAGAAAATCCATATTTTGATTTTCCAAATTTTCTTTTATCATGCTCTACAACTACTTCTTCTACTGTGAATCCATGCTGGTAAGCAAGTAACGGAATAAATCTATGAAAACCGCCATACAGTTTTAGTGATTTTGCAGCTTCTTGAGTGTACCCTTTTAGCCCGCAATTGTAGTCATGCAGCTTTAAACCCCAGAATTTGTTTGCCAGAGTATTAAAAAATTTAGAAGATATAAGTTTTTTTGTGGAATCTTTTCTGTACTTTCTCCATCCGCACACAACCTCTGCCCCATCCTCAAGTTTTTCTAAAATCTTCTTTATTTCAGAAGGCTTATCCTGAAGATCTGCATCTAGCGTTATCACAAACTCTCCGCCTGCTTTATAAAATCCCATATTTAAAGCCTCTGCTTTTCCTAGATTCTTTCTAAAGGAATAAATTTTAACTGTCTTATCTTTTTTCTCAAATCCTTTTAGGATATGAAGCGTAGAATCAGAAGATCCATCATCTATAAAAATAATCTCATGCGTCTTTTTTAATACAGCAAGCTGAGCTTTTAACTCTTTGAAAAAAGCCTCAAGGCTTTCCTCTTCGTTGTATACGGGGACAACTATACTTATCATTGAGGTATTATATCACTTTTTAGCCTCGAAAACGCTATAAAGTCACCGTTCTCATATAACACTGAGTAGGAAGGGTTTTTCTTAAGTTTCTCTACCATTTGCTTTTGAGATGCAAGTGATGGCTGTGCGTATAGGTCATTAAGCAAAAACACCACAACATCCGCATCTTTTAAACCATTTGGAATAGTGTAAATCTTTTTTCTTTGAGAAAGATGAGAGCCTATGTTATTACTTGCAGCAACGCTTTTATCTTTATCAATTGTCTCCAAAAACTCTGATATCTCATGTCTATTAGGAATTTGTTTAATGTACATATCTATATTTGGCCTTAAAGTTCCAGGCAGCGGTCCTAATATTCGCGCAGAAATTAAAGATGAGGTTATAAGTACAAGCCCTACTCTAGTGTGTGTTACATACGAAAATCTTTTTTTCAAAAATCTTACTGCATAAATAGTAGCGATAAAAATAAATGGCGTAACAGATGCCGTGTATTGATAATAAATTTCATGCAGCTGACCATTATTGCTTAGTAAATTAATAGCAAAATCAGGAGCAGCAAAAAGAAGTGTGGGAAGAGAAAAAACAGGAAGAAATGCAACAGGAGCAAAAACACTGAGAAGATATGATAAACGTTCTGGTGCAAAAACAAGCTGAATCCATTTTTGGGGCGAGGTAAAAAGAGACAAAACTATTTCTAATGGAGAACTTCCTAGATGGGAAAAGTAAGAAAGCGCGAAATGAACATCTCCGCGAGATGACGGGATAATATGAGAAACCAATAAATAGAATACAACAAAACAGGAAAAAAACATACATCCCCCTAGCCCAAGCAATTTTTTATTTTTTACTTTAACTTCCTTAGAGGAAATGGAAAGATTATCCCAAACCATTTTCATTCCTAGAAAAGCTGCAATAATCCAGACTTCCTCTTTAGTTAAGGCAGCAAGGATAGTACAAACAAAAAAGAGTGCATATCTTTTCTTTATGAGAAAATAATATGCTGCAAGAAGAAATCCAGTTGCTAACACCACGGGATGAAAGTCATATAAGAGTGAGTATGAAAGGCTTGGGTTTAAAAGATATGCCAGTGAAATAATAAAGGAAATAGACTTTTTAGAAAGAACATGTTTTGAGATAAGGTAGACAAAAAAAGCACCTCCTGCTACAACCGCAGATTGAATTAAAATAAGAACTCTAGGATCAGACCATAAAAAATAAAAAGGAGAAAGAAATATTAAAATAAAGTCCGCATGAAACGCTAAACGTGAGGTAATTTGAATTCCGTTAGGATCAGTAAGTTCAAATATTCTTCCATGCGCGGTATTCCACACTGTCTGATCCATATTCCCCAAATCAAATCTGCCCGTGAAGAAATTTTCATACCGTAAAAATCCTGAAGCAGTAAAGTAAAGGAAAAATATAATTATAATTATTCCTAATAAAACCTCTACCCTATTTTTTTCTATCTTTGAAAAGAACTTCTGGAGTTTTTTATTTTTAAGCCATAAAACAGAAATTATTAAAAAAATAGCTTCTCCTATAATCTGAAGAATTCTCATAAATAACGCTGCAGCTATTGCATTTCCAGGTCCTATAAAAGGGGTGAGCCCCACTGAAATCATTCCCTCGCGCACACCAAGCCCCATAGGGGTAATAATAGTTATGTATCCAAAGAAAAGGGAAAACACAAAAAATAAAACAAAAGACAAAAATTCTAGAGGGGTTAAAAACAGAATAGATAAAACCGCAAAATAAGACCCAACTCCAAATAATAATAAGTACAGTACTGTCAAAAACTGAATATACACCATGGAATTAAACTCAAATCCAGGCAGAATCTTCCATATTTTTTTTATCCACCCAGAACTGTGTAAAGACAAGCTTTTGTGAAAAATAAATATGCCCCCTATAAGAAGCGGCAAACCTATAGAAACATACGGAAGAAACGGAGAATAAAGAGGTGAAATTGAAAGGTTTTTAACCAGAAACGGAACCACGCAGCCTGACAAAACAACACACCCTACCAAAAAAAACTCTATTTCAATCACTAAAAGGTGAAAAATCTCTTTCTTGCTTATCCCTTCTGCAGAAAGCAGCACTCCTCTTCCTAAAAATGCCCAGAAATTTCCGGGGATAAAACGCTTCAATTCTGAAATCCCCCACATGTAAACGGATTTTTGTATGGGGATTGAGATGTTTTTTTCTTTTAAAATCAGCTGCCAAACAAAACTTCTTAAAAGAAAGTACGAAAAAAAACATGCAATGGAGATAAGAAGAAGAAATGGATTTAAATTTTCCAGAATAACTGAGGGCTGAATATGCTTCTGAGAAAGCGCATACACTAAAAACACAATCCCTACAATCCCCAACGGCCAGGAAAATAAAACTTTCAGAGTTGAATAAATTTTCATGCTTGTATTGTAGCAGGAAAACACGCGTGATTAACTGAGAAAATGCTGAAATCCTGTCAGTTATTCATTTGCAATCTTCTCTTATTCAAGTATATAGTAAAATGATGACTTCGCGTTTTATTTTTACTTCCTTTTTCATTTTTTTCCTGTGTTTTTTCCAGCCTTTTATTCCACTTTCTTACGCTCAAACTCCAGACGCAAGTACTTCTTCCCAGGATTCTGCAACCTTAGGAGTTGCAAGAATGGTTGAAACAAAAGAAAAAAATGTGCCTGACGGAAGCATTCTTTCAGCATCCCGTCAAGGAGCAGCAGTATTTTCAACTCTAGCATATGACCCGCAAGTTGTTGGAGTAGTTTCCCGCGACGCAGCAATTATCCTCAATACTTCTGGAACCACAAAGGGCGTTCCCGTAATCCCAAACGGTACGGTTTATATCTTAGTTTCTTCCCGCGATGGAAATATTAAAAAAGGGGATCTTCTTACCACCTCTACCATTCCGGGTGTTGCAGTTAAAGCTTTAAAAGATGGTTATGTCTTAGGAACCGCATTAGAAGACTACAGTAACTCTAATAAAAAACAGGTAGATAAAATCGCAATTGACCTAAACTTGCACTACTTCAACTCAAAGCCCACTATTCTAGGAACACTTTCAGATATTTTTAAGATTGCGCTGCTTCCCACAAAAGACTCCCCTACTCCTATTTATAAGTATCTTGCCGCGGCAGCCGTTGTTATTGCGTCATTTGTTTTGGCATTTATGACGTTTGGAAGAACTGCAGCAAAAGGAGTTGAGGCGTTAGGAAGAAATCCTGCCGCAAGTAAAATCATCCATCTTGGAATTATCTTTAACGTAACAATTGTAGGGCTTATTGTTTTAGCAGGGCTTGTGGTGGCATTTCTCATCTTAAGACTCTAACTCTTCTGCTTTAGACATTCTCAAGGTCTAGGTTTTCTTTTTTTTCTCACATAGTATTGTTCTCAGACTTGCATGTTTGGTTGTTTTGCCTGAAAATAGAAGTATGAATACCCTGCTCTTTCAGGTTATCTCTGCTGTAGCTAACCTGGAAATATTCATTTTTGTTGGCTACTACATCTTTAAACTGAGAAAAAAAGAGAAAGATCTTGAAAGACGTGAAACAAAGATTGACACTAGTTTTCATCAGGTGGTTGACGATGCGCTTTCACGTGAAAGAAAGATTTTGGAAGATGCAACACAGGAAGCAGATCAGATAATAGAAGGCGCACAGTACGTTAACAAAAACTCCACTCAGGAAGTTGACCAGGCATTAAAAAAGATGATGGAGGACATAAAGCAAGAAACGCTTACCACCTCTAAAACATTTGCTCAAAGCTACCACACTTCTCTTCAGCAAATTTCAGGCCAGTCTATTGCTGATTTTGAGAAAGTTTCAAAAGAAATGCAGGAAGATCTAAAAAAACAGATAAAGGACTTTCACGAAACATTACTTCCGAAACTTGAAAAAGATATTGAGGAATATAAAAGCTCTCGAATGAAACAAGCTGATTCCACAATCTCTCAGATCATTCAGAAAGTATCCCAAACAGTATTTAATAAAACAATCTCAATGGATGACCACCATAAACTGATTGCCGACTCTTTAGAAAAAGCAAAAAAGGAAGGAGTGTTTGATTAAATGGAAGATATAGATTTCTCGGTTTTTTGTAAAACCCGCGCACAGGCGCAGGATTTTTCAACGCGCCTTGGAGCAATTATTTCTGAGATATTTTTAATGAATTTTAAACTAGAAAACTCACTTACAGAACATCTAGGTCTTCAAAAAAAAGATGAACTTCTTATAATACTGCGTGAGAAAAAAATAAATGTATCTTCCGGTACAGACTTGAAGTCTTTCCTTTCTAAACTGCAGGACTATATCACTACTCTTCCCGTTCTTTCTATGATTATTGCAATAGAACCTAAAGAAAAAACTCTCACCATGCTTTCAGAATGGTTTCAAATAAATTTACAAAAACAGGTCCTTTTTGATCTAATTTGTGAACCAGGGCTAATTGGGGGAGCTGCAATTGCCTACAAGGGGAAGTTTTTGGATTATTCTATTAGACCGCTCTTTCAAAAAATTCTTGCCGAAACTACTACTCAAATTATGCAGCAAAAGGTAACTACATAATGGATACATCATACAATAAACATCTTCAACAAACGGGCGAGTATGGAATTGTGTATCAGGTCAACCACCCTATTGTCTTTATTGATGGTCTTCCAAAGGTAAAAACCAGGGAGGTTATTGTATTTGAAAGCGGACAAAAAGGGGAAGTTTTTGCTATAAATCGCGGGAAAGTTGAAGCCCGTGTTTTTGCCCACGACCCAATTCTTGTAGGAACAAAAGTTACCAGAACAAACGAGCTTCTATCAATTGCCGTAGGAAAAGAGCTTTTAGGACACGTTATTAACCCGCTCGGAGAGCTCTTAGACCCATCTGTTGCCTTTACTCCACCTAGACAAACTAGGCAATTAGATGCAAATCCTATTGGAATTTCAGGACGTAAAAAAATTACCACGCAGCTTTTAACCGGGGTTTCTCTGGTAGATCTTCTACTCCCGCTCGGGCGCGGGCAGAGAGAACTTATTATAGGAGACAGAAAGACTGGAAAAACCTCACTTCTTATGACCGCTATTAAAAAACAGGTTTCTGAAGGGGTTATTGCTATTTACGCGGGGATTGCAAAAAGAAAAAGTGATATTAAAAAAATGCAGGATTTCTTTGAGAAAGAAAAAATTATGAATAAGGTTATTATTGTTGCAACTTCTTCATATGATTCAACAAGTCTTATTTACCAAACTCCCTACGCTGGAATGACAATTGCAGAACATTTCAGGGATTTAGGAATCAATACGCTTCTTATTCTAGATGATCTTTCAACACACGCTAAGTTTTATAGAGAGATTTCCTTGCTTGCAAAACGCTTCCCAGGACGAGATTCTTACCCGGGGGATATTTTCTATACACATTCAAAATTATTAGAACGTGCAGGAAATTTTAAACATCCTACCGTAGGAGAAGTTTCTATAACGTGCCTCCCTGTTATAGAAATTGTAGAAGGAGATTTTACAGGATACGTTTCTACAAACGTCATGGGAATTACTGATGGCCATTTATATTTAGACGCTGACATTTACTATCAGGGGATGCGCCCTGCTATTAACGTACCGCTGTCTGTTACTCGTGTGGGACGTCAAACATTAGATAAATTGTCGCGTGAAATAAATAAAGACCTGACAGCTTTTATTTCATCTTATGAAAAATTGCAAAGCATTTCACATTTTGGCCAGGAGCTATCAGAAGACGTTAAAAAAAAGCTGAGGATAGGAGAAATTATATATAAATTTTTTAACCAGCCCTACCAGCTTACCGTTCCCAAACCAGTTCAGCTAGTCATGGCCTCTTTAATCATGCAAGACCTTATAGAGACTAAAGAAATGTTAGAAAAAGTAAAACATGGTCTGATTGACTCATATTACAACAGCGCAACACAGAAGATGCTCTCAGAAATTACTAATACACATGACCTCCCAGCCTTTCATGAAAGTATCAAAAAAAATAAAGACGCACTTCTTGCTTTTGGGAAATAACTATGGCACAAAGAAAAGTTATCTCTGAACATTTAGAAGCATTAAACAGCTTAAAAAGTCTTGCTGAAAGCTTTGAGCAGATTGCTGTTATTAGAATGCAAAAAATCAAAGATTCAGTTCTCAAGACAAGAAGCTTTCTAGAAGAACTTTCTGACGTGTATGTTGATTTAAAAGCATCATATGAGCGTGAGATAAAGGAACTATTGAGAAAACGCAGGGAAAATGAAAAATCACTTCTGAAAGCGCTTCACAAAAGTGGAGATACTCTTCTTGTCTACCTTTCAGCAAATGGAAAGCTTTACGGTGCTGTCACTCAAAAAACATACAAGCTCTTTGCGCAAGACATTAAGAAACCTGAGTATAAAGATGCCAATATTCTTATTGTGGGACGAGCTGGACGCGAGATGTATGAAGGTGGGGGAGAAAAACGCCCGTTTGATTTTTTCGAAATTCCGGATACGGACATTGATGTAACTCATGTAAAGGAACTCATGGAGAAATTCTTAAAATATGAAAGAGTCTATATTTATTATGGAAAATTTGGGAATGTGGTAACGCAAACTTCTATTGCAAGCAGCATCACAGGGGAAGATATATTTGAAACAGAAGTTCCTGAAGCTATCCCCAGAGAAGACCGCTTTATTTTTGAACCTACTCTTGAGAAAATTTTCAGCTTTTTTGAGACACAGATTATGGCAAATCTTTTTACCCAAACGCTTCTTGAGAACCAACTCGCAAGACATGCTTCCCGTGTGAATGCTATGGAAGCAGCACTTATTGAAATAGACAAAGAATCTAAGGTGTTTGATAGAATGAAGAATAGACTTAAAACACAGCTTAAAAACAAAAAGCAGCTTGAAACTATATCTGGACTTGCTCTCTGGGAGGGATAAACTCTTCTCTATCTTATGGTTGAAGGAAAAGTAATCAGTATTAAAGGACAAATTATTGAAGTGGAATTTTTAGAAGAAAAACCGCGAATTCATGATGTTTTGTACTACAAAGATGACCCATTTATTAGAATGGAGGTCTACACTTCTTCTTCACCTAACTCATTTTTCTGTCTTGCCATAACTCATGCTGTAAAGCTCCACCATGGATCAATTGTTATATCTTCCGGCCAGCCTATTAAAATTCCTGTTGGAAAGGAACTTTTGGGGCGTGTTATTAATACGCTTGGGGTAGCGCAAGATACTCAAGGAGATATTGTGACAAAAGAATATAGACCCATTATTTCTCAGGACATTATGTACGCAAATGTGCAAATTCCAAAGGAAATTCTAGAGACAGGAATAAAGGTAGTAGATTTTTTCACTCCTATTATTAAGGGCGGAAAAGTTGGGTTATTTGGAGGAGCGGGAGTTGGAAAAACTGTTATTATTTCAGAAATTATTCACAATCTGGTTATTCTTAATCCTGAAAAAAACGTATCTGTGTTTACAGGTGTAGGGGAAAGAACCCGTGAAGGAGAAGAACTCTATGCAACTCTTCAGGAAAGCAATGTTATGCAGGGAGTAAGCCTCATATACGGAAGCATGGGAGAAAACCCTGCAGTGAGGTTTAGAACTGCATTTACGGGTGTTACCCTGGCTGAATACTACAGAGACGAATTAGGGAAAGATGTTTTGTTTTTTATAGATAATATTTTCCGTTTTGCTCAGTCTGGATATGAACTTGCAACACTTATGAATACTATTCCATCTGAAGGCGGATACCAAGCTACACTTGCTTCAGAAATGGGATCATTTCATGAGCGCTTAGTCTCAACAGAAAAAAATGCTATCACAACTTTTGAAGCAATTTATGTTCCCGCTGACGACTTAACAGACAGCGGCGTGCAGGCAATCTTCCCGTATTTAGACTCTGGTTTAATCCTTTCACGCGCTGTGTACCAAGAAGGAAGGTACCCTGCTATTGATATCCTTGCTTCTAACTCTTCTGCTCTTAATCCTGACATTGTAGGTGAGGAGCATTACCAAACTGCGCTTGATGCTCAAACGCTTCTTAAAAAATCCGTTGCGCTTGATAGAATTGTGTCCCTTATTGGTGAATCGGAGCTTTCTGCAGATGATCAAGTTATTTATAAACGCTCAAAGTTTGTAAAAAACTACATGACACAAAACTTTACCGTTGTTGAAGCTCAAACTGAGAAAAAAGGTACATATGTTAAGGTTTCTGAAACTGTAAAGGATGTACGAGCAATTCTAGATGGTAAGTATGACGCATTACTGCCTGAAGACTTTTTATTTATTGGGACACTACAAGATATTGAACAGAAACTGCATGACGCAAAAAAAACATCATCTGATACACCTCCCTCTCAAACCCCACCTCCGCCATTACCAGAGACTCCTACTGCTACTGTGCAAAACCCAACCACTACTCCACCAGAACAAAATCAAACACAGCCTGCAGCACCCACTCAGTAAATAAAAAATGGCTAATACACCAATACACGTGAAGGTAAGAGATACTGAAAATATTTTATTTGATGATAAAGTTGACCGAATAAGCTCTTATAACGAAATGGGGCCATTTGATATTTACCACACGCACGCAAATTTTATCTCTATAATTCACAAACAAGTTGATTTATACCAAAAGCACAAGAAAGTTAAAGAGATTCCTTTTGAGCAGGCTGTTATGAAGGTTAAAAAAGATGAAGTTCATATTTTTCTGGGCATAGAGTCGTTGTTTATTGAAGAACAAAAATCAACTCCTAAAACAAAGACGGATCCATTTTAAAAAATCTACAAAAATCTTCTTGATAGTAAAATAAAATCAAAAAAATAAGACAAATTAATTTGTTCTATTTATATAGCCAATATATAAAAATATTCCCGTAAATAAAGATATATTACATATGCATAATATTATGGTTTTTCTTTACACTTTATTATAAGAAAAAGGTTTTATAAAACAATATTTTTTAAAAGTTAAAAAGCGAGTATGTTAAATTTTTGAGGCTAATAATTTGTAAAAAATCTAATTTTTATTCAAAAATCGGGTCGATTTTTCTAAAACTGTTCTAAAAATCATTTTGCCATCTCTTTAAAATATAAATAATATTGTTGAATCAACATTTTTTCTTAAATTTGTTTTGCTTTAAAACACATTTATTATGTTTATATTGTTTTTACAGCCTATTTTAAATTACTGTTATTTTCACATTGCTATAATAGGTATTGACTAGCCTGAATCCCACCCTCTAAAGTAAAAGAGGGTCAGAATTTTATTTTCTTTGAACACAAAATTTCCAAAGAATTCTGACTAGAGTATTTATTTTTAAAACTAGACAGATGCAATCTGCCACAAACAATAACGAAACTTTACTTACTCAAGCAGAAGCTGCTCAAAAATTGGCAGTTTCAGTTGATACACTCTCTTCTTGGAAGAATGGAAAAATTCTCACTCCTATTCTTACGATAAACGATGAAGACTTCTACTCTGCCCAACAAGTAGATTTTTTTCTAAAAATAACTCAGCTTGTTGAATCGGATAAAATAAATCCAAAGCAGTCAGATGCAAATCAAGAAGTACAAACTTTTGAAAATAAACCAGAAGAGCCTCCAGCGCTTACCTCTTCTGGTTCAGCCTACAAAACATATTTCTCACTTCTTTCATCAAAAAATTTTGTAATTCCTGCTGGGGCATTTCTAGGAATTTTGTTATTTGTGTTAGTTTTTGCAGCAAGCACACCCAAAGGAAATTCACAAATAAACACAGCTGGGAAAGAAAAAGTGTTAAGTGCACAAACCACTAAGGCTTCAACTACAGAACCTTCGTCTGACGAAGTTGCACAAACGGTTCTCACTTCCAAATCTCTTCAAAACACTGAAACTCTGCATACACAAGCTCAAGAACAATCAACTCCTTCTCTTCCAGAAGGCGGTACGAATGTAGCAACACAAGATATTTCAACGCTTGCAAGTTATGTTTCTCAAACCACAGACAATTCAGACAGTAATTTAGTCTTTGATAACAACGGAAAAATTAAGGGAGATGTTAAGGAAACAATCGCAACTACGCTTGGAGGAATTGGATCATTCAATTCCGCCTACTCCTCTAGCTCAAGTCTTGCGAATATGATAATTCTTTTTGCTGGAACACTTTTATCTCTAGCCCTTTTCTATCCAAAACGTTTTATACTTACAGGCAAACACCCGGCACATGTTCAGCACCATACAAGCTTCTACCCTCCTGTTGCAACTGAAAAAGTTATTGAGGTAAACCAAAAAGCTGACGGAACAATTGTATTTAACCTGCATGACAAAGAGTACAAAATAAGCAAGCCTGAACTGCACAGCGAATCTGATCAATTTATTGAACGCCTTATGGAAATGACCAAGCCTGACGTAAAAGAAATTGATTACGTAGCCTTAAATGATGAAAAAATTGAACTCACCACTCCACTTTCTAGACTTGTAACAAGACTTGGATTTGTTGGTGTAAAACGAGATCTTTTCTTCCCGCGTACTTCAAAAGACAGAGTATTTTTTAGAAAATATGTCACCTCTCAAGATCTGGAAGACATGGATTTAACTACAGATCAAATCTTAGAAGATCTTAACTCTTCAAATTGAGGCTAGGTCTACTCAGGTCGAGCCGTGTCTTTTTATACCCCACAAACCACGCTCATTTTTAGTTTCTCCTAAGATAGTATTATTCATGAAATTATTTAGCCTTGAAGAGGCAGCTGAAAAATTAGGAGTTTCCGTTAAGGAACTTCTTGCGTTTCATGAGAAGAATGTTTTTAAGCCAGCAATAGACACTGAAAAGGGCCTCTATTATTCCGAAGAACAGCTTGATAATTTTGCAACCGTTCTTCTCTCTTATAAAAAAACTGCACGCACTCTCTCTACAAATCCAGATACAGAATCAGACACTGAAAATACACAAATAAATCAAAATATTTATACAAGATTTACAAATTGGATTGATAATGAGTTTTATACAGATGCTTTAATTAAAGAATATCTTGTTTCCCAGATTCAACAATCACTTACTCTTAGCCTTAAAATGCCGCCTAGAAAAAAACTATTTGCCTTATCTCTTGTACTTTGTTTTCTTGGACTCTCAGTGTTTACGCAACAGTCACGTATTAAATTCATGTATGGAAAATTTGAGCAAAAACTTGCCGCTGTAAAACAAAACACCCCCTCAGTTTTGGCCGCACAGACAAGCAAGATAAAGCTTGCTGGAAACGTTATCTTCTCTCTTCCAGTTCAGTTCAAACAAAACGTAAATATAGACAAAAATCTAGCAGTAGGAGGAACTGGAACATTTAAAGGAAACTTAACTGCTCCTAATATTATTTATGGCGTAAAAGCAGGAGACCACATTCTCATCTCAGATGAAGCCTCACAAATTCCCACCATTTCTGTAGATTTCAGTGGAACAGTAAGTTCTGTTCAGGGACAAACCGGAGACGTTAAACTTCAGCCAGGAACAGA
>CAZITH010000003.1:0-22669 GCA_964542125.1 uncultured Gammaproteobacteria bacterium
TAGATAAGCTGTATCATCCGCTTTATGATGAATGGAGAAAGAAACATCCCGGAGAAGTAAGACCTGACTACTTTGTTTCTGCAAATGACTTAACCCCTATGGATCACGCAAAAGTTCAGGGAATTGCCCAGGAATATATAGATGCCTCTATTTCTAAAACTGTAAACGCACCAAATAGCCACACAGTAGATGATGTAAAAGAGTTGTATATGGCCTCTTATGATATGGGCGTGAAAGGAGTAACCTACTTTAGAGATGGTTCCCGCATGGGGGTACTTCAAAGAGAAGAGAAAAAAGAAGAGGCAAAGCCGGTACAAGAAGTAAAGCCAATGCGTGCAATAAGTAGGCGTCCTATGGTTATGCGAGGCCTTACTTATAAAACCCAGACTCCACTAGGGGATGCGTTTGTTACTCTAAATAGTGATGAGGCAGGAGATCCATTTGAGATGTTTCTAACCATAGGAAAATCCGGCTCAGATGTGGCGGCTATGACTGACGCATTGGGAAGAATTATTTCTTTAGTCTTAAGGCTTCAGAGTCCTGTAGAACCTAGAGAAAGAGTCAGACAAATTATTGCACAGCTTTCAGGAATTGGAGGAATGAGATCAGTCGGATTTGGGCCTAATAGAGTGCGTTCAGTTCCTGACGCAATAGCAAAGGTTTTAGCAGAAGAATTTGAATTTAAGGTAAACGGAAAAGTAGTGGATGCTCCAAAAACACCCATTAACGCAGACTCTGTAAATGGAGCATCAGCTTCTGTGTCTGTCTCTACAAACGGAACAGCGCATGAAAGCGCAATAGATGCAATTAAAAAAGCAAATGGTGCAGGGACGCATGGAACTATGCCAGCGTCTTTAGCAGATGTATATGGTCAGAGTCCACAGATTATAGAAATGCCAGTAGCTGAAACTACTGCATCCATTGCAACCATAGAACAGCTCCCATTAGAAGCAGAGACTAATTCTCATGCTGATATCTGTCCCCAGTGTGGAGCTACCAGCTTTGTTCATGAAGAAGGATGTTCTAAATGCTATTCCTGCGGTCATGCAGAATGTTAATGAAGCATGGACAAAGGAACATAAATGAAATGAATATTCTTGTGGACATGCTGAGTGTTAGGCTACAGATATAAGTTGAGTAAGTAATTAATGTGAGGTAATCCAAGTGAAAATCTTGGGGTGTGCCGCAACTGTTAAACCCAGAAAACTCCATTAATAGTTTTTCCCGAGCAGGATTTTTTTGTGCAAAAAATAAAGACCTCTCGGGAATCGAGGGGTTTTTTATTGGAGAAAATCATATGCCGATATACACAAAAACAGGAGACAAAGGAAAGACATCTCTTTTTTCAGGAAAACGGGTTTATAAGGATGATTTGCGGGTTGAGACGTATGGAACGCTTGATGAGCTAAATTCTGTAATAGGATTAGTGCTTTCTTATAAAAACAAAAATTCTAAAAGGGATAAGATAATTACCCAGGTGCTTACCGATGTTCAAAACACTCTTTTTTACATAGGATCGTACTTTGCAGACCTTCCTGACACAGTTTCCGACATAGACTTTCCAGAGAAGTTAAAAACTTTTGAAGAGTCTATAGATTTTGCAATGAAAGAAATGCCTGTTTTTAATAGTTTTATTCTTCCAGGGGGTGGAACGAGAGGAGCAACCTTGCATGTAGCTCGGACTCTAGCAAGAAGATTAGAAAGGTTAGTGATAAAACTTCACCGGAGACAAAAAGTAGCGCCAGAAGTAATCCAATACATTAATAGGCTTTCAGATTTATTATTTGCCTTTGCCAGATATTCTAATTTTCTTGAAGGGAAAAGAGAAACTATTTGGGAGAGATAAATATGCCTGCAGTTGCAGAAAGATACCAGCCAATACAAGACAAATCCTTTAGAAATGATTTTGTAAATTCCCGCAGTTTGCGTCCTGTAGAGGCAGAATCTTTTCTTCCACCACTGGCATTAGAGGTAAAGAAAATAAGACGCGATCCGGGGAAAGAAGTGTTATTTTTGCTTCCGAAAACCGGATTCCAGGTAGAAGGCCAGGCAAATCTTTTATTAGAAAACTTAAAATTTGGAGTGCCTCTTGAGAAATCATTTCAACAAATAGAGCAAGACATTCAGGCATTTAAAACTGAGTATTTGGTGGAAGGGCCAGTTTTTCCAATAGTATTAGAGAAAGTAAAACGGGAAGGAAAAACTAGGGTAGCTGGTAAGTTATATGGAGACAAATTATGGCTAGATGCAACAGATTCAAGGGAGCGCGATGGAACTGTTAAAAAGTCAGTTGCGAAAATGGAGGAGATTTTAACTCATGCTTCACCTGGCACAACAGTTGCGATGGCAAGCCCTGATGGGTGGAGTGGATACGATGGGATTAAATATCCAGACTCACAGTTTTATGCCATAACCGTTCTTCCTGATGGAAAACTTAGAGGCTTTACTCTTAAGTCCCACATGACCCTTTCCCAAAACGAAGCGCTTTTGGCAAAATATGGAGCCTTAGACCCGCAAACCACTAAAGATACTGATCCTAAGAATAGAATTAAACGGGTTGTAGGAAGTGTTGTAGAATTTTCTCCAAAAGATAAAAAAAGTATTGAAAATATAGCTCAAGACATTAGACACATTATGAATCAAGAAGTTGCATATGTAGACTCTTCTAAAAAAGAAAGGACGTTTTCAGAAATGATGCAAAATCTTAAAAATCCTGAGCCTTTATGGACGCTTGATGAAACTACAAAAAGACTCGTAGACGGATTAAAAGAATACGTTTCTTACAGAGTTAAAAATCCGGACAGACAAATGAAACGTGATATAGAAGTTGCCATGGGTTATACAGTTTTGCAGCTCATGCATGCGGTGCGTCCTGCAGAAATGAAAAATGATATGAAATTTGGTGTGCCAAATAGTGTAGATAGGGAAATCCAGCCCGTCTTTAATCCTAAAAAAACGTTAGAAGAAATGCAAAAAATTGCCGGATGTGCTGGTGGAGGAGCTGGAGATGGAACTGTTAACTCCATAACGCCTAGAAATGCAGTTTTTTCTACAGAAGGGAAACTGGGAGATAATTGTTCTTGTGGGGCAAATCTAGACAATCACTATCACTGTCCTGGATGCGATAAAAAATACGCTGATGAAACAAATAAATCTGCAGAGAATAGAACAAAAGCATGTAAATGCGGATTTGAATTTGGATGTTAATATGGAAAAGAAATGTGAAGAATGTTTTAAGATAAAATGCCGCGGCTGCGGGTGGGAGCCAACAGATAATGAGATAGTACTTATTCAAGCAGGAGAACTCACAAAATGCCCCTTGTGTTCTTGGAGTCCGTCTTCTAATCCCCAAAATACTATCTAATGGAGTAGTGTGGATGAAAAAAAGCGTAAAATAGCCTCAAAACATCATGGTAACTTATAGTAAAAGTTGTAAATTGTGGATAAAAAATTATAAGTAGAAAATATATATCCTATAATTTAGGCTTGAAAATAAAGAGAGAAGAGTAGCCCTATAAAAACCCTGAATAGTATACTGGAAGTGTGTTAAGAATTTTATTTGATTTTATTTTTCCTAAAAGATGCGTAGGCTGCAGAAAAATAGGTTCATATATTTGTGATAATTGTTTTTCAGGAATTGAATTATTTCAGGAATTTGTCTGTCCAGTATGTTTAAAGCGTTCTATAACCGGGGAAACGCATCCAGGTTGCATTTCCCCATACTCTTTAGACGGTCTTATAAGCGCAGTTACCTATAAGGGAGTAGTAAAAAGATTCATATATTCATTTAAATTCAATCCATATTTGTCAGATCTAACGCATACAGTAGGGGCAATTTTTACAGAAATGGTATTCCAAAACGAACTATTTATGAAGCTACTCCACCCCCATCCTATAGTAGCGGTAGTGCCCCTATACTCTCAAAAACGAAAAAAACGAGGCTATAACCAATCCGAGCTTTTAGGAGGCTATCTGTCAGAGCAATTTTTTCTAGATTTTAACCCAAAAATTTTAGTCAGAGTTAAAAATACAAAACCTCAATTTACATTAAATAAAGAAAAAAGATTTCAGAATATTTTGCAGGCATTTGAAATAGAAACTGTTTATAAGTCTGAAATAAAAAATAAAACCGTTTTTCTAGTGGATGATATTGCTACGTCATGTGCAACTTTACGGGAATGTGCAAAGGTTTTAAAACGAAACGGCGCTAAAAAGGTGTACGGTGTGACGTTTGCTAGAGAAATTTAAGGTATAATGGGTGCATGAGAATATTTAATAATCCGCGCAATGCGCGTCTTGCGGTCCTCGTCCCTCAGGATCTCGGGACTGCGGTCCTAAAACAAGTGACTTTTTATGAGAATTTTTAATAAACAAGCACCGACACAGTTTAGCGTGGAGGAAAAAATTGAGGCGGGAATAGTTTTACAGGGCCAGGAGGTAAAGGCGGTAAAAGGCGGGCACGCAGATTTAACTGGTTCTTATGTAAAAATCTTAGGGTCTGAAGCGTATTTAATAAACGCAAAGATTTTTCCCTATCAGTTTGCAAGAACTGAAGGATATCAGGAAACGAGAACCCGCAAACTATTGCTGCATAAAAAGGAGCTTTTGAGACTAAAGACAAAGCTAGCCGAGGGGAAATATACCCTGGTGGGAATTTCTCTGTATGATAAAAAAGGGCTTATTAAGGCTGAAATTGGCCTTTCTAAGGGCAAAAAGAAGCAGGAAAGAAGAAAAGATTTAAAGCAAAGAGATCTACAACGGGAAGCTGAAATTGAGGCAAAAGAGTATTACTAAAACAGCCTCAAAAGTGGACAAATAGCCTCAAAAATGATACAATACCACTACTCTTTTCAAGGTCTAGAAAAGCTTTAAAAAGCCTACTTTGAAAAGGATCTGGGGATGCAATGCATCGACAGGAGTTGCTCTTTTAAAACTGCAAGCCGGCGATGGTTCACAGCCGTAAAATAGGACCAAACATACATGCTGAAGGTAAAATTCAGCGCGTCATTAGCATGTTCAATGCTGATGGAAATACATTTGGAGGACTCCGTCCTTCTTATGCGTTTGCTGCTTAAAACGTAGCCGCTATCTTCACTGTTTCTTTTCTTAACGGATAGGTGAAGGTACTAACAAAGTTAAGATAGGCTCTGAAAAATGATTGGTTTCAGGGTAGAAAAAGAAAATCTTGGTTCCGATTCTCTTGTCAATAAGATCGGATCGGAACGACAACTATATATTGACTACGCTTGTAGATGTTTTAGAAAGTGATTTTTGGACGGGAGATCAAACTCCCCATCTCCACAAAAAATTGTATAAATTGACATTCCTGGAATGTCTTTATACAATAATTGAATGTCCTCAAAAGACGCTAGTCATCCACCTTTTGGTACTCATCTTATGCTTGATGGGTATAATTGCGCAAAAGAGCCTTTGGAGAATGCAAATATCCTGTTTGAGTTATTAGATACATTGCCTGTAAAAATTGGCATGACAAAAATGACAGCTCCGTATATAGTGTTTACGGAGGGGAATGATAAAAAAGATCCCGGAGGTTGGAGCGGGTTTGTTCTGATTCAAGAATCCCATATAAGTATCCACACCTTTATTAAAAGAAAATTTTTTACATTTGATGTTTACTCATGTAAAGACTTTGATTCAAATATAGTAATAGATCACCTGAAAAAACTTTTTCATACTGAAGATTTGGAATATACTATTGAAGAACGCGGGAAAAGATATCCACATGAAAATTTAGAATAGTATTTAGTGGATTAGCCAGATTCCTACAAACAAAATCCCCATAAAAATTATTTTTTTTGTTAATTCCTTTTTTTTAATATTTTCTTTAAAAATGTGAGGAGCAATTATTGTTAGAAAAATTCCCAATATGATTCCGTAGAAAACTTGTGTTCCGCCCAAAACTGTCACAAGAGAAACAGAACCTAAAGAAATTGCAAGAAATGTTACAGCTTTGGCGACAATAAGAATTGTTTCATTTAAAAACATAATTCCTAAAACTTTTTTCCCTGCAGTTTTTGTGGTTTGTAAAAATGCAGATCTTACTGGCTGAACTGCTAAAAATAGAATTATGCCGCCAATTGCTATTCCCCAGCTTTCATAGGTTATTATTTGAGTAAATGAGTTAGTGTTTGTAGCAAACTTAATTAAAACATTTCCTGCTGCAAAAAAAACATCAGCCAGAAGAATATAATAAAAGGATGGATCTAGTTTGAATTTTTTCTTTTGTTTTTTGTAGGAAAGAGCTGTTGCAGAAAAAAGTACGAGAAAAAATCCTAGAAGCTGTAGGGAGGAAATTGTTTCTTTCAGAAATACAAATGAAAAAATAAGTGTTACAACCGGAATCATTTGTAAGAGCCCAATAATATAGCTTGTTTGACTTGAAGAAAGAGCCTTAAAGTAAAAATAATATCCCCAAATTGTTAATATGCCGGTTGTGAGAATAATAAAAGCATCAAATAGCGGGAGAATCGGCATTTTAAACATTATCCAAAATAAAGTTCCGGCGGTAAGTCCAGTTATGGCGCTATACACTACAACTCCTCTGTAGTCTTTTACTTTACTCTCTAATACATATTTGTCAATAAAAATATTAACAGTGAAAATCGCTGGAGATAAAAGAGCAAGAAAGAACCAATTATTCATTTCGTATAATAAACTTTTTTAAAAAAAATTCTGGATTATAATCCAGCTTTGAACGTCTTAAACCTTCAATCCCTAAATCCTGTTCTATATTATAATACGTGACGTTATTCTGTTTCAGAAAATTAGCAATTGTGTAATGCAAAAATTCATAAATGCCTTTATACTGAATATCTCCTTTTAAAAAATCTCCCACTGCGTATCCGTTTTCTAAGACTTCAAATATTGAAAATCCAATTACTGTTTGTTCCAGCTCAACTACAATGACATGAATATTTTTTTCATGGCTTAATCCAGAGAATAAATTTTGCAGTGCAATTTCTTCATTTTTAGAGTCATATTCTCCTTTATTTTTTTTCCAAACCTCTAGAAAATCAAATACAATTTTTTTTACCTCAGAATCATTTATTGTAAATGTATGTACAACAGGGGAATAGTTTTTATTAAAATTATTTAGTAATTTCCTTTTTTGATGGAGTTTTTTTCCTTTCATTTCCGCGATATTGTCAGTTGACAATACATAGTCAAAATTATCCCTATCTTCCTCAAGGGTATAGATTTTCTCAAGTAAACTAAATTCATTTTTTAGAGACTCTTCTGGTATAAGACATAGCTCCTGTTTTTTGCCTTGTTCTTTTAAAAATGCGAACAGGTCAGCTATTGTTTCAGGAATTGAAAAATTTCCTATAAACATGTAGAAAATTTCTGCCGTTACGTAGTCTTCCATACGTATTACAAGATTTCCGTGCAGGGAAGACAGTTCTGTTTTTTTAGATAAATTCCAGCACCACAGACTTACAAAATTAAAGTCTGAATATGGAGAAAATTGGCTACTCATAAGCTCTATATCTTTTTTATGGTCTAATGATAACGGTGTAAATTCAGGGAATGGGGAAAGCATAACATGAAAGAGTATACCATTCATTTTAGAAAACGCATATTACTTGACAAGAAGGAACCCATAGGCATATGCTAAATTATGGCTAAAAATAGTTTCATCAGAAACGATATTCAGGCTACGTCTACTCTTCTTATATTTATACTTCTGTTAATTTTTTGGGTTGCAATATTTTTAGGAGGCACAAAAGAGGCGCCAGTAAACCATATTTTTGGCTTTATCTACGGAGGATTTTCTTTGTTTGGCGGCGTGTGGGGACTTATTGTGTCCAGGCAATGGGGCGGGTTTAAAAGTGTTATGGGGCGAGCTGTCCTTGCACTATCTGCGGGGCTTCTTCTGCAGGGATTTGGACAGTATTCGTTTTGGTATTATAACTTTGTTTTAAAAATTGAGATACCTTATCCTTCAGTTCCTGACATAGGATATTTTGGAACCATCCCTTTTTATATTTTTGCAGCCTTTTGTTTTGCCAAGGCGTCTGGGGTTAAGGTCTCTTTACGTTCTTTTAAGAGTAAACTTCAAGCAATTATTATTCCCGTTGTGATGTTAAGCATTGGATACGGTCTTTTTTTAAGAAATTATGATTTTGCAAATACTACCCCTCAGCAAGTTTTTTTGGATTATGGATATCCATTAGGACAGGCAATCTATATATCTATTGCGATTCTTACCTATAGCTTGTCGCGTGGATTACTGGGTGGGGTTATGAAAAACAAAATACTTCTTTTGCTTTTTGCATTTTTTGCTCAGTTTCTGGCTGATTATATTTTTATTTATTTTCATCAACTTTATTTTCCAGCAAGCTTTATAGATCTTTTCTATCTTATCGCATACGCTGTTATGACTTTGGGGATACTGCAGCTGAGAACAAGCACCCTTAAACTAAAAGAATAATATGGATATATTTGCACAAATGGCTGAAAAAATTATTAAGGAGCAGGAAAGCGTTATAGGTCCTATTGCACTGGAGCAAGCTCAAAAAGTAAAAGGGTTAAAAGTTGATTTGAAAAACCATGACATTTCATTTAGCGGGGATAAAACAGAAATTGTAGAAGATCTTATAGAACAGTATAAAAAGTTATTTGGTCAGGCGTCCGTTGAGATGTGCAAAGATGCTGTCAAAGGAATAATAACCCAGGTTCCCGCTTCACAAGTTCCACCTCTTCTGAAGTAGACTTTTTTCTGTATATAATAAATAAGTATGGATCCAACAAAGCCTGCCACTGGACAAACTGTTCAAGGAAATAATTCTGTGAGTGTAGCTTCTGAGTTAGAGCATGTAACTCAGGAGATGTACAAAAAAAACGCTGAGTTATTTTTTACAAATAAAACACTTTCAATTCTTCAAAAAATTAACTCAATCATTCTGTCATCCGTTACAGACTTGCGTCAGGTTTCTTCACAAGTAGCAGAAGTTTTAATATCTGACGCGGAATTTAAACGTGTTTCAATTTTTGTAGTCAGAGACCACGAAGGTTTAGCAAAACTTTCATCATCTGGCGGAGAAGCAGTAAAGCGTGCAGAATTTTTAATAAAGCGGTCATTTCCAAGTGAATTTATTCCAATAGAACACAAGAATAACATTTTAATACGGGCGTTAGAGTCAAGACAACTGCAGATTGCAAGTTCTTATCAGGAAATTCTTTTTCCTGACTACACTTCAGACGAGGCGCTTTTAATTCAGCAAACCTTAAATGTTCATTCTATTTTTGCATACCCGCTTATTGTAAGAGATGAGGTTATAGGGGTTATGGCAATAGGACTTGGGGAAGACGCAGGTGGAGTTTCAGCACAAGAACAGGATTTAATGGGAAGATTGGTTGGTACAATTGGGATTGCAGTAGATAACGCACTTTTGTATAAAAAAATTCAGGATGCAAATATTCAGCTGAAAGAATTAGACAAATTAAAAGATGAGTTTGTATCTTTAGCGTCTCATGAATTAAGAACCCCAATGACAATTATTAAGTCATATGTATGGATGCTACTTGAGAAAAAAGCAGGAGAAATAAATGATAAACAAAAAGAATATCTAGAAAAAACATACCATTCTACCAATAGGCTTATTGATTTGGTAAATGATATGTTAAATATTTCAAGGATAGAATCAGGAAGAATGACGGTTGAGGCAAAAGAGGTGGATATTATACAGCTTATCTCTGAAACTATGAATGAGGTCAAGGCGCGCGCTCAAGAATTGGGGATTAATTTAACCCTGAAGAATGAAACGGACCAAATAATTGCGGTATGTGATCCAGGGAAAATAAAGCAAGTCCTTGTTAATCTAATTGGAAATTCATTAAAGTTTACACCGCAAGGCGGAAGTATCTCTCTTAAGGTATTAGACAATTCTCCCGTGGGGATGGTAAGCATTGCGGTATCTGATACAGGAAAAGGAATAAATGCAGAAGATATTAAAAAGTTGTTTAAAAAATTTAACATGGTGGGAAGCTCTCACCTTATTAAAAACAAAGATCAGGGCACAGGCCTGGGACTATATTTATCAAAAGCAATAGTAGAGCTTCATGGAGGAGAAATAAAAGCAGTATCAGAGGGAGAAGGGAAGGGCTCGGAATTTTCGTTTACACTCCCAAAGAAGGTTGCCACTACTGTGTCTGTGGAGTCTGCTGTTTCAGGTATACGTTAACTAGTTCTATTAAATCTCCTGGAGAAATCTGGCTTTTCATAATATATCCACTTCCCAGGCTTAATGCTTTTTTAATTTCTTCACCTTGATCAATGTTAGTTAAAAATACAACTGCCTTATTAGGGTTAACTGGCGGCTGTTCTTTTATTTTATGCATGATATCAATCCCATTTATTTGTGGAAGCATAATGTCTAATAAAACAATATCCCAGCCCCCTTGCTGCATTTTAGTTAATGCTGTGTTGCCGTCTTCTGCTGTCTCAACGCTGTGACCGTTTGCTGTAAGAATATCTAGGTAAACTTCCCTGATATCTTTTTCATCTTCTACTAAAAGAATTTTAGCCATAAATAATAAGGTTCTCCGAATAAAACTTCCCAGATCTTTGTCCGGGTATACTTGTCACACAACCTTGCTTAGAAACAAGCTTCGTAGTGTAATAAAACTTTAACAACTTAAAAATAAAAAGTCAAACTCTATTTTAGAAGTCTATGGAGTAGATATTTCCATCACTTGCTATGTATAGTTTTTTATTTTTTTCGTCTGCTGTAACTGAAGTAATTTTTTTCATACCAGTAAGACTTATTTCAGAGGCAACATTTCCGGACTTATCAGTAATGGTAGCAATTTTTTTCTCAGGATCAACTATATAAACGTTTGAGTATTCTTCGTCAGTATAAATCTGGGATGATGAAGACAAAGTTTTGCCCTTGAACGAAAATGTGTCTTCATTTCCCCGGGTGTATTTCTTAACTCCACCATTATCTACAATATATACAGAGGAGTCTATAGCAAGACTTGAGGGGTTTGTCAATTTTGTGTCAGATGAGAAATATGCCTCCTTATTAAAATCATTGGGTCTGTATTTATAAACAGTTTTGTTAGTTACGGAGAGTAGATAAATATTTCCTCCAAAGGTTCCTATAGAGGTAGGGTTATCTTGTTTTTCTATAATAGTGGAACTTTTTCCAGAAGTTTTTCCAATTTGAGAAACAGAACTGCCGGAAATAACATATACATTTTTTTCATCGCTTGTAATACTTTTTGGATTTTCTACTTCAAAGGAAGAAGAAATGCTTCCGTCAGATTTTATTATGCCTCCCTTTTTTCCTCCAACACCAATAAGTTCTCCTCCTTTAAAGCTTATATAAGAAATAGATGCGATTTCTGAATTTTTTGACCCGTCATAGAATAGTTTTATTTTTGAAGAAGTTTGGTTTGACCCCCCAAGAGCCTTATTTATTTCATCTAGAAATTTTTGCAGCTCTTTTCTTTGCCTACTTCCTTCTGGAAGTTGATTTAAATTTTTTTCAACGTCTTTTTTTACCTGAGACAGATCCTGCATACCCATTCCTTTATTCAACTCCATAACCGCAAGTGCATCTTCATATTTTTGCTTCTCTGAAGTCAAAATTTTTTCAAGTACAGCTTGGTTTTTTGAGTCTGTTGCTTTCATCTTTTGCATAAAAAATCCTACAACAAGAATAAAAATAAGAAGAAGAGAGGCTAGAATTGCAATGCTTTTTCTGTTTAATTTTTTAAATGAAAACGCTGGAAGCGAAAGTTTTTTAAGAGAAATGTTGGGGATTTTTCTTTTTAGAGATTTTCTCTCTGTTTTAAGAGGTGTTTCATCTGTTTCTTCTGTGTTTTCCTCTTGTGTTTCTCTGGCAACTACTCCCCCCACCTTCCAGATAAGTGCTGCTTCTGAACCATTGGAATGTTCATGGATTGCGGGGGCAAGAGTTTCTGCAATTTCTCCGGGCGCGGCGTTTTTAAGTGAATCTTTTATATTTTCTAGAGAAATGGTTTGGAGAGTTTTATCTGTTGCGATAATTATAACGTCTCCTGGTAAGATTTTTCCTGAGAATGAAGAAACCGTGTCTTTTTCTCCAGAAGCAATAATAGTGGTTTTATTATCTCTATGCAAAATTGCAAATCCAGAATTTGCACTTACTATATACAAAACATCTTCAACAACGGTAGTAAGAAGAAGCGACGTGGTAAGTTCTGTGGAAATGCCCTCAAAAACGGTAGAGACTGCTTTTGTTATATTTTCTAGGGTTTTTTCATCAAGCGCAAAAAATTCCCGCTGTAATTTCTCAAGTGTTTCTTTTCCAGTTGCAGCAAGTGCTTTTTCTTCACCCTCAAGGCTTAATGCTATATGTAGTTTACCGGCGCTGTAGGCTTGTGCCCAAGATGAATCAGTTGCGCTTCCAACAATTTTTGCAACGGACAGATGGTGTTCCATAAGAAGTAACTATATTATACAAAAATTACAGCTATAAGAATGGTGAGGGTTGCAAGAATAAGTACGTATCCTAAGAATTTAAGAACTGGCGTAAAGGAAACCTGATTAAGCTGGTTTGTGAGTAAAGAAATTTGGCGCGAAACAATAATGGTAAACAATAAAAATATTGTTGATAAAAGAATTAAGACAATTTTTAAAATTTGGTTTTGGTTTTCTAGAATATCTTTAATGCTTAGTAATAAATCTTGTATTGTCATATTATGCTGAAGGTTTATTTGCTAGTAAATCTCCTATTATTTTTCTAATCATATTTGGATTAGGTGCTCTATCAAACTCTATATTCTGCTCATATGTTTCAGTAAGAATTCTCACATCTCCATAATCAAAAATACCCCTAATTCCTCCCACCTGCGTATAGGTAACGTCTGCAATGCTGGAAAGGCGAGCTTCAGATGTTTCTTTTACTAAAATATTTGCAACGTCTAAATCAATGACTCTTTTATTTGTTACAAGTCCTACATTAAAATACCAGATTGTAAAGTAAATAAGGGCAAAGGTTACAAGAACTGTGTAGTAGAACGATGCTGATATAAGAATGAGGATTTGATTAACCATAATGTTTGGGAAAAAAATTGGAACTAAAATAAATAGCGCAGGAAGAAGGAGCGCAAAAAATAATATGGAGAGTATCCAGGGGACATTAGTTATAAAATCGCGTCTTATGAGAAGAACAATTTCTTCATCTGCTTCCTGGTTTTGGAATGTTACACCTTCTGGGTACTGACAAAGAGAAGAAAAAAACTTAGGTTTTGTATGGGTATGACCGTGGTGACTTATAAGGCCATGTTCTTCTTGCTCAGAAGAAGAAGTAGTAGCTGAAGTTTTATCAGCCGATACATCTTTTTTATCTGGTGAAAGAATAAACTCCCCGCTTAAAGAATTTTGAGGTGGTGTAGGCATAGGCGTATTATTATATACTCATTAAATTCTAATTTATAGGTCTCGTTTTCTGAGTATGTACTCAAAATAGATATAAAAATTACAAACTTGAGTATTTTGAGTATAGTCTAATTATCACTGTTTTTCGATATTAAACAAAGGACCAACAATTTGAATATTTGAAGGAGCCCTCAAGTTAAAATACGACTTAAAATCAGGCCCGGAAATAGATAGTGACCCTGCGTCCCCAGAAATATTTACTGTTGTAGTCCTTCCAGAGCCTTTGTCCCAGTCAACTGACGCGCTAGAAACAGAATTAAAAGGAGTTTTCCCTCTGCTTTGAAGTTCTGACCTTACGCGTCCTGGATCCCACGTATCTGTGCCGGCAGGGTTTGGCTTATCTGGTTGGTAGAGATGCTCGCGTACCCCGCTGTCTGCCTGCGCAAGCATAATAGTATTTGCCATATCTGCAACTTCTTCACTTTTTAACCATGCAGTGTTTGCATATGAACCTCGGGATCCCCAATCGCAGTAAAACCATGGAGAATTTTTATCATATGCGTTGTTTTTAAGATCATCAAAAGAATTTATAGAATCTGTGGTGGTGTCTTTTGCATTTTTTGTAAACGAGGTGGCGGACCAGCCAATGTCAGCAGAGGAATATACGTATCCTCCATGCGTTGAGGAAAACCAGGCTTTGATAGGCTGTCCTCCAGTAGTAAGGACTTGTCCAGAAGTTGCATTTACCGCATCAATCCAAGACTGCGCATTTAATTCCTGTTTTACAACCTGACATGACTGATATGGACAGATACTTCCAGACCCATTATTTGTGTAGGCAAGCGCATAGGAACGTGCTGCAATCGCTTGAGCTTTTAATGATTCAGATGGCCAGGAGGATGGGACTTCATATACATGTTTTAGGTATTCTTCTATGCTCCAGTTATTATCAAATGACTGCCCATATTCATTACTTCCTGTAACATGGATATTAACAGAAGTATTGTATCCTGAGGTAAGGTCTGCATTGTAATACGCTTTTAGAATGGTCTCTGCATTTTGTCCTGCCTCAGCTCTCCCCTTAGCTCCATACTGGTTTAATCCAACTCTATTTGGGACTCCATACGTAAAGAATCCAAAGCGGGGAGAAAACCCTGGGTCTTTTCCATTCGTTAAATCTGACGAACAGCCGCTTCCCATGCCAGCGTATGCAGATTGAGGAATATTAAGACTTGCAAGACGCTGAGACAAAATGGCCTGCTGTTTTGCAGAAAGCTCTGCAATTTGAGTGGAAAGTTTTGCCTGGAATTCAAGCGCGCCATCTACTAATTTCTGTACGTCTTTTTGTTCAGCAGACAATTTGTCTTTCATAATTTTTAACCGTGTTTCTTCTTCCTCAAGTGCTTTGCGTTTTTCTTCTAAATCAACAACTTTCATGGCAATATTTGTAATAATTGCCCTGTCAGAATCTGCCCCTTTTTTTTGATAGGCAATAAGCCTGGTTGCGTCCTGGGCGTCTTTAGAAGACAAAAATATAAGAAGCGGTGAGAATTGATAATTTCTTATGTAATAAGACCTGACTGTTTTATTGAATACTTCTTTTTGAGCTACTAGATCTTCATATCCCTTTTGTATAATCTGTTTTTTAGAAGCAATATCCTGTTCTATGCCTGAAACTTGTGCTGCTATTCCATCCAGTTGTTTTTTAAGGCTCACAAGCTGTGTTTGAAAAGGTGCAGTTGCGCGTTGCGAGGAAGATAGTTGATTTGTTAAGTCAGAAATTTTTTTACTGATATCATCCAGCTCATCAGAGTATACGTTTTTTTGAACAAAAAAAATGCAAAGAAGTAGAAAGAAAATGACAGAAAACATCAAGAAAATTTTTCTCATGGGAATACCTCATATTATCAAAAAATGACATCTTTTTACAACTTTTGAGGCTGTGGGAACAGGAGTCTTATGGTTTTTTTTGACTGACCCCTTTTATTTGAAAGAAGTCCATAACACAAAAAATATCTAAATCTTTTATCTGGAATCCAGGTTTTATTTAATAATTCACTTACCATTTTTTCTTCAGGTCCAAACTGTATATTTTGAAAGCCAGAGTCTTTCAAAAATGATAAAAGACAAGAAAGAAAAAGCGGGTAGTAAAAGAGTAGTTCTCCAGCACGCTCATATGCTTTTTGAGGGGTAAAGCTGTATCTATTTTTAATATTTAAATAGAGAGGAGATAGGAAATGCTCTGAGCTTAAAACTTCAGGTGAAGTTCTGATCTCATCCATAATAAGAAGAGATGGATTTTTTACTTTCTTTAAAACATTACACGTATCTGAAAAACTTTGCAGCGTTATGTATGCCCTTTGCATAGGTGAGATCATCCAGGATGAAAGGTCAAAAGAATTATTTTTATATATAACAGCGCCTTCTTTCATAAAAATATTTTTTGATAGCAGATTGCTATCAGTTAAAATAAACTCTTCCAGATACCCGTTGTTTATTTTTATCCCAAGCATTTTATCCGGATATCCAATTTCTTTACGGGTGTGAATAAAAATTTCCGGGGGAATACTATCCAGTACATAAGAAAAAATGATAAGCGCATTATTATAATAAGGTAGCTTATCTATAGATTCTTC
This sequence comes from uncultured Gammaproteobacteria bacterium, assembly GCA_964542125.1. Classification (GTDB taxonomy): domain Bacteria; phylum Patescibacteriota; class Microgenomatia; order Levybacterales; family GWA1-39-11; genus JAGORM01. Next base: position 16,027 of record CAZITH010000003.1, read on the forward strand.
AATTCTTCCAAAAAAAGATTTATATTTTTTATCTTTGAAAGTATTTTTAATAGTTTCCCTAAAATTATTTTCTACCTCTACGCCATTCCACAGAATAGGAAAATTATTTTTTTGGGAAAGTTTATATAAACTTTCTGCCAAATATTTATTTCCAGGGCCTATATCTATAACTGTATGGATTGAATTTTTTTGAAGGTAGGAGAAAATTGCTTCAGACCATAATTTATAGGTTGGGGTAAACCCATGGTCTGTATGGTGTGCGTGGTATCCATTTTTTCCAAACTGTTCTATTTGAAGATATTCTGAATACGTTAAAAACCCGTCTTTTTGACAAGCTATTTCAAGCTCTTTTGCAAGTTTTTTATTTTTTATCTCTACTTTTTGAAGATTATAATTTTGTTTTTTCCAGTCAGTGAAATTCTTACCGCCAATAATTGGCTGTGTCCAGTCACGCAAAAAATTAAAAAGAGCAGTCACAAAGAAAGTATAACAGGGATTTTAAAAAAAATTTTGGTATAATGAACACTACTTAATTTAGAAAGTATTTCTAAATTTCGGGCGTGTAGCTCAGCTGGTTAGAGCACGAAGCTTATACCTTCGGGGTCCCTGGTTCGAATCCAGGCGCGCCCACAAAAAGTCTTACTTGATTTTTTACTTACTTCTTTTATAATTCATAGCTATGGGAATTGATAGATTTACTCCTGGGAAAACTCCGGTTGAGTATGAGCATCCGACAAAGCGCGCAGATAATGCGCCTGACAGACCGCAAGTGAGAAAAGTGGTTGAGGGAGTTTTTGGGGACTCATTTGAGTATAGAAGGACAATTCCTCTTACTGAAGCTCGGTTAGTTCCTGTTAATGGTTGGAAAACAATAGGCGGAGGAACAAGCAGGGAAGCGTTACGAAGAGCAAAGAAAAAAGCTGCAAAAAAGTAAAAATAATACCTAGATTAGTCCACCCTGATTTCCGCCGCCACCTAGAGATCCTTCACCGCCGCCAAATGGGTCATTGTCTCCTGGTCCTAAATCTCCAAAGACTTCAAATAATTTAGAACGTTTTGCAATCTCTGCCTCTACTAATTCCCTAGGTTTGCCATATTTCAAACGTGAAAGTTCCCTGACAAGTTCTGCAACCCTAGGATTTTCCATTTTCTTTTCAGCTGTTAGGTCACGCGTTAAGTCCATAGAAAATGGTGGAGCAGGTTCATTTCTTATGACAGTTTTAACGTACGCGTGGCGCGCTTCTATATTTATAAGGTCTGCTTCAGAGAAGGTAGGCTGGAATTCATGCTGCAGATAATTTGCGTCTGCAACTCCTACTCTAAAAGAGCAAATAGTTCCTACGTTTCCAAAGATAGCATTTTTAATTTCTTCTTCAATTTGTCCTATAAACTGGTTTGCGACAATTAAATTAAGACGGTATTTTCTAGCCTCTGACAAGATTTGTGCAAAGTCAGGTGTTGCAAAGTTTTGAAATTCGTCAACATACAGGAAGAAATCCCGGCGCTGATCCTGGGGAATATCTTGTCTACTCATAGCGGCAACTAAAAGTTTTGGAACTAGAATAAGACCTAAGAAGTTAGAGTTTTCTTCCCCAATTTTTCCTTTTGCTAAAGAAATTAATAAAATTTTTCCTTCATCCATTGCTTTTCTAAAGTTAAATGAAGACTCAGACTGACCAATCATGTTTCTGATCATGGTGTTGGTAACAAACCGTCCAAATTTAGAAGTAATGTAGTCTAAAACTTCTGATTTATGAAAATCTGAAGTCTGGGCAATTTGATCTGTCCAGTAGCGCCTGATAATAGGGTCTTTTACTTTTGGCAACAGTTCCTGGACAAAGTTTTGGTCAGTTAGAACGCGCATCACTTCCACGAATGTATTTCCAGGCTCTGACATAACAGTGAGCATTGCGTTTCTGACAGCATGTTCAAACCGGGGGCCTATGATACCGGTCTGGTGTGGGTCAAAAAGTTTATACATAAGCCCAATAACTGAGGTAACAACTAAATGCTTTTCTTCATCAGTAGACGCTTCAAGCATGTTAAGTCCCATGGGGCGTTCTGTATCTGAAGGGTCAAAAAGAATTACGTCTTCAGCACGTTCTGGCGGAATAAGAGGTAGGATAAGATCAATTGTGTCATGCGGATCTATAAAGCAGACTCCATGACCGGCTCTAATATCCTGCAGAATCATATCTTTTAAAAACTCTGATTTTCCTACACCAGTTTTTCCCACAATATACATGTGGCGTCTTCTGTCATCCTCCCCTATATAAATAGGCTTTTCATTTCCTCTGTAGATACTTTTTCCAATATAAAGACCTGATGAAGGAATAGTAGCTGGGGCCGGAGCGCTTCTTGCGGCAAGCCAGTGAATGTGCGGGCTCTCAACTGATTTATTGGGGAAGTGAAATATGGTGGCAAGTTCATCAATAGATAAAACTGAGCCTTTTTTAAATAAGGGAATAGTTCTATAGATAAAGTCCACCATAAACATCCCCTTAAAGTGTTTTATCTTCTCTTTAGAAAACGAGTTATATGAGGAAAACTGGGTAAATGAGGTAACTAAGTTTTCCAAATGAGCATCCGCAGCTTCTTTAGTAGAAGAAGAAACTACTAATCTAATAAAGGTATTAAACGCGGGTTTGCTGATTTTCTGCTCAATTGCCTCTAGTTCTTTTTGGTCTACTGAATATTTTGCAGTTTCCGGATTTGCTTCCCGTTTTTTAATCCCTGAAATATAGGTTCTTCCAAATTTCTTCCATTTGTCTCCAGCTGGAGTTATAAGAATTTGCATGGCTGCAGACTCTCCTTCCTGCATTTTTCCTAATGTAGAAACAAATGTAGAAAGCGGATCTACGGGAAGCTGCTGGAATGTTTTTATAGGAGAATAGGGTGAGCCTTTTTTAAGCTGTAAACCTGCAAAAGCAACTTTTCCAGTTTCAGAAAAAAGATCATATTCTTCAGCCTCTTGAATAGATGCATCAGGGTATGCCCCGTGGATTTGTTTTTCCACCATGTCCTGAAGTTTTTTAGGAACTGAAACATAAAATCTAATGTCTCCTGGTTTTGCAACAATTTCAAAGACTATATAATCTGGGACTTTAAAAAAGGAAAGTCTGCCTTTAGCGCCTTTTATTCCTGAAAAAGATGAAAACATTTGCTCTGCAGCGTCTATTTTTATTTCATTTTCCCTGGGGAGCTGAACCTCTAATAAAATCATCTCAAGCGCTTTTTTTTGCCTATCTTTATTTTTCTTCCACAATTTATACGCTGCAAAAACCCCGGCAAAAAACGCTATTACAACGCTTGTCAAAAATATAGCCAGTAAAAAGGCAAAAAATACATTCATGGCATAATTAACTTGATCTATCATATGTTTTATGCAGCTTTTTTGAACTCAGCTGCTTGGGTAGGTGTTGGAACAGCGCCTGTGGGAGGCGGTGTTGCAGCACGCCCCATGGGTATGACGTTATGTGCTCCTGTGTCTTGAGGTGCCTGATTTTTTCTAAACATACCTCTTAGTGTATTTACCCATTTAGAAAAACCTTTCAGGTCACCAGATTCTGATGGTGAGAATTTGGGCCTGTGAAGTATTTGATTTTCCGGAGGAGCTGACGTTACAGGGAATTGAATAAGACCGGAAGGTTCTGCAGGTGGGCTGAGCTCATGTTTCACTGTTACTCCGGTGTTTGATAAATCTTGTTCTGCTGCTGCCGCGTGGGTAGATTCACTTACTGCCGTAACTCCGGCTTCTGCGACCTCTGAAGACACATCTGGCTCTACATGTTCCCCAACTGGCTGAGCAGAAGGAATTTCTTCAGGTGTGTCTATAGCCGCAGGAGCAGTAAATTCCTGGGAGTCTTGAGTTATATTCTCAACAACAGGTGAGTCTATTTTTTCTTGATTTTTTAGTTCTGTTGTCATATGTTCATGATAGCATCATTAGCCTTATTTGGCAATTTTTTTTACATCACAAAATGGTAATAATTTGTTAACAAATCTACTTATATCTTGGAGTTTTAGGAGGATCAGTTTTGCGCGCATAAGACCATGCATTATGAGGGACGTCTGCTAGACTCCCAACGTAATTTTGTGTGGGATCTACTATGTATACATCATTTTTTCTACGCCCCGCTTCAAACCTTACAAACGCGTGTCCACCTAAACCTGGTATCGTATTTCTGTCTATGGATACATGTCCTTTCAGCCGTCCCTCTGAAACAAGTTTTTCTAAAAGGTAACCAGCTAAAAGAGCTTGGTGTCTGCAAACGCCGCCTTTTCCAAAATATGCATCTAGTGAGATTTTTTCATCATTTCTTCCTATGCCAAGTTTTTTGTTTACCATGTCAACTGCTGCTTCACTTGTGGGAAGATACTTTTTTGTAACCTCATACGCAGCCTGCAGAACGTTTTTGTCTCCCCCTGCAAATCTTTGAAGCAATGTGTCGTATGCCATTTGGAGACCGGGATATTTTGTATCATCTACAACTAATGCCTCACGTTTTCCGCTTCCTATGTATACACCACCATTAATCCCTGTATCTCTTCCTATGATAGGTCTTCCTTTAAAATATCCATGTGGCGCTTCTCCATCAGGCTCATCAAAGAAGCGCGAATTTTCTACGCGCTTTTGACCAATAATTGTTCTGTCCCACCTTACGTAATCTTCATGAGAAGATTCTTGAGATGGTGTTTCAGGTGTTTCACCTTTTCTTAAAAATCTATTTCTTGCTCCGTTAAATATTTTTTTAAATACACCTTCATGGTTTTTATTTTGTGGATATGTGAAGGGGCGGTCTTTTTTACCTAAAGAGGTTGGAATTTGTTCTGCTACAGCATCAACCATTTTTATAAGTATACAATATTTGCGGTGCGGAGGAGACAGGATTTGAACCTGCGCGAGCCTGTTTAAGGGGCTCAGGGGGTTAGCAACCCCCCGCAATGGACCAGCTATGCGACTCCTCCCTACATATTTATGATGGGGAGTTGCAAAGCTTTGCTTATGCGACTCCTCCAAGTCTTGCCATTATATCAGAGGGAAAGAACAAATTGAAGCAATGAAGCAATAAAAAAGTACAGAAATAGGCTCGATCTTACAGAAAGAATACGGTATAATACTCTAACTCGGAGAGGTCGCCAATCGCTTTTGTAAGCAAAAGTAAGAACACTTGTCTTGCAAGAACCTTGTGCAACCATCTTCGTTTTATTCGGAGAGGTCGCATAGCGGTCTAGTGCGAAGGTCTTGAAAACCTTTGTGGGGGCAACCTCACCGGGGGTTCGAATCCCCCCCTCTCCGCAGAATAGTTCTGGGTCATTGTTTCCATTTATCTTTCTTGTCATACTAACTGTGTGGAGTCTCAAGAAAACAATCTAAAAGATAATCAATCTTTAGATAATATGTCTCAGCCTTCGGTATCAGGTAATACTTTAGCTACAAAAAGAACTGTATTTTCTATTCTAGCCCTTCTGTTTTTGTTGGGCATTTTTTTACTTTTGCTGTTTTTTGTATATCCTCATTTTAAAAATAAAGCTATTCAAGAAAAACAGATTCTAAAAACTTCTCAAAAACAAATAAACGCTACAGCTCAACCTCATGAGAAAAAATCAGGAGCAGACATATCATACATAGAAGTGTATGCAGGTGCAAAAACAAACATTACCCTTTTTGGATTAAATGGAGAGGAATTAGCAAAAGGTGAATTTGAAGGGCCATTACAAGACCCGGTGAGCGGAGCTACAAACTGAGATGGGTTAATGACAATATACTATTCAAAACCTAATTCAGGAGAATACTTGTTAGAGATTTCTGGTATAGATAAAACGGGGTTACAAATCATACTTTACGATAAAAACGGAGAAGAAGTTTTTTTTAATTTTTCCAAAGAAGAATTGGGAGTAAGTAAAAAGATAAGAATTATTTATCATAAAGAAAATCTTAAACTTTCTACCGTTGCAAAAGAGTAATATAATTTTGGATTAGTTGTTACACTCATATAGAAGTTTTTTTATTCACAGTATTTGTTTTTCTACGGGTAATTTGGTATAAATCTTGTCCGAGGTTTTTAAAACAATGGTAGGACCAGAACAACCACAGCGCAGATTTAATTTACGAGAACAGTGGAAGAAGAGAAGAGAGTTAAAAGAAAGAATTTCACTAATAAATTCCATGCAAAAGTGGGAAGATGAGATTAATGGTAAGGCCGCTTTCGCAAAGGTACAAGGTCTTCCTGCCAGATTTACTCATAATGGTTTAGTTGACACAATTCCAGAAAATGGTTATTACTATAGCGTATTTAATGACCCTGAATCAAAAACAGGAATGGTAGTTATTGAAAGGGATAGAGAGCGAGGACGTGGAGAGGGACATGCTGTTGTGTACAGAGAAAACGAGATGTATGTTCTTGAAACAGTAAATTCAATAGAGCCTTCAGGAGATAAAAATCCTTATGAGTGGAAGGTGGTAAGTGACGTAAAGCAAATGAAGAGATTTTTAGAAGAACAGTTAGGTTCTTTTAAAGACGTTTCAATAATGCAAAAATATGACAGAAGAACATGGCGCGGAAGATACCAGGATCCCAACATAATTCTTGCCTCCCTTCCAGAAAAAGGTTAAAAACCTACATCGTGGATTGTGCGACAT
>CAZITH010000004.1:0-18966 GCA_964542125.1 uncultured Gammaproteobacteria bacterium
TTTACAAACACGTCATATGTATCTAACGGAAGATGGGCATGTTTTTGAAGTATTGCAAGAAGTAACTCTACTCTTTTTTCTGATATTCCATTTGCAACGCGTCTAGGATATGGAAGTTTAGAGCGAATTACTAATGCCTGAATTTCTACTAGTAATGGTCTACTTCCTTCCATGATTACTGCAACGCTAGAGCCAGGATTTGGCGTCTGTTCTCCCAAGAAAAGATCTGATAAGTTAGTTATTTCTCTGAGGCCATACTCCTCCATTCCAAAAATTCCTACTTCTGACGTGTCTCCAAATCTATTTTTAAAGGATCTTAAGATTCTAACACCAGTCATTTTTTCACCTTCTAAATATAAAACAGTGTCCACCATATGGGAAAGCATCATGGGGCCTGCTACCATTCCTTCTTTTGTCACATGCCCTATGAGAATTACCGGAATATTTGTCCCTTTTGCAAAGGAAACAAGCCTTCCTGTAGCGTGTCTTACCTGAGGAATGGACCCAGCATACCCGGGAATACTCTCCCCTTCCATAGTCTGAATTGAGTCAATAATAACTAGATCATAGGATTCTTTGGAGGCATGAGCTAAAGCTGCGTCTATATGAGGCGTTGCAAGAATATACAAATCTGCATTTTTAAATGCAGCGTCTTTACTCAAACGCTTTGCTCTTAAGGTAACTTGTGCTTCAGACTCCTCTCCCGTAACATACAAAACTTTCTTCCCATGAGAAGAAAGAAATAATGCCACTTGTAAAAGAACTGTGCTTTTTCCTACACCTGGATCTCCTGACAGTAAAATAACAGAACCAGGCACTATTCCGGCGGACGCTTCAGAACCCAACACTCTATCAAATTCTGAAAATCCAGTGGAGATTCTGCTGCTTTGAGAGATTTTAACGTTAGAAAGTTTTGTTGGTTCAGAGATTTGCTGAGCGGCAGCTTTTGAGAAGGATTTTTTTGCTCCTTGAGGCACTGAAAACTCCTTCATAGTATTCCACTCTCCACACTCAGGACACTTCCCATACCATTTCGTGGAATCATATCCGCACGACGAGCAAACAAAAGACATTGAAGACTGTTTAACCATAATATTTTTTAATTCCGAGAAATATGTTGAGGCTCATGCATTTATGTCATGAGTTGAACATATTTATTTGAATCGTATCCACATGAAGAACACACGAATGAAATATTAGACTTAGCCATAGTTGAAGAAATAGTACGCTACCTGAAAAATAAAGTCAAATAAATGAAGATACGAGGCTACCTATACCCTACGAATGTTTTGGTTACAACTGGGGAAAGCATAACAAGACGCTTTTTAACGTCTACATTTATAACTTCTGCAGAAATAGTATCTCCCACTTTATACTCTGTTCCTGCAGGAACTTTATTAGAAGCAATAAACCCTGAGATTCCTTCTTCCAAAGAAACGGTTACTCCTCTGGTTTTAACATCTGTTACTTTTCCTTTAACCTGTTCTCCTGCTTTGTATTTTTCTGAAGTTGTTGCAAATGCATCTGAAAGAAGAGATTTTACAGAAAGATTAATGCGTCTATTTTCTGCATCCACATCTAAAACTACTGCATCAAATGTGTCACCCTTTTTATAAAGCGCAGAAAGATTTTCAATTCTGTCGTGAGAAACTTCTGAGATATGAATAAACCCTTCTACTAGTTTTCCTTTCTCGCCTTCTGTAGTTACATACACTCCGTATGAAGTTACCTGCGTTACGGTAACAGAAATCTTTTTGTCTCTAGGAAATAACCTCCTGAGAACGTCTGGCTCAGTTATGTAAGAAACTGCTTTTTGAGAAAAAATTGCTCGCTTTTTTGCCTTATCACTTTCAATAATTTTTACCTCTATAGTTTTTCCGCTAATATTTTCCTGATCTAAAGCCTGAGAATTAGGCAAAAAACCTCTAATCCCATTTTCAGCTTCTACAAAAAATCCACCGCGGGTAGGCTCCAAAACTTTTACCTGTACTGTAGTGTTTTCAGAAAGTGCCTTATCTAGGTTAGAAAAAATAAGGTTTCCTAAAGTTCTTCTCAGGGAAACTACTGGAAACCCCTCCTCTGCTTCTGGTGAGATAACAACAGCTTTTACTTTATCCCCTACATGAAGCATAGAAAGCAAATGATTTAAATTTGTTTTATCTACTTCTAAAACTAATGCGTCAGATTTAGCACCTATATCAAGTAAAATTTCCTGGGAAGTTAATTTTTTAACGGTTCCTTCTACTTCATCACCTTTTTTAAATACGTTAAAAGATGAACTTTGGCGAGCCATCAGCTCAGCCATGGATTTGGCTCCGTTACCTGAAGAGCTTGAGGAAGATTGTGACACTTCTATAAATTCCTTTCATAGTTAGATGCTTTATTTTACCACAGAGATGAGGCTTTGAAAAGGATATTTATTAGACATGTCTTCTGCAACTAATTCCCCTGCTACCTGCGCCTCTTTATACACATGTTCATATTTTGGCAAAATTACAGCGGATACTAAATCCGATTGTTGCCCAGACTCTGGAAGTGTGTTTTCCCAATCCACCCAAGAACCTAAGATATCCTGATTCCCAATGTGCACATTAAAAGAAGGACTTATCCTCGTAAATCTACGGTATTCATCCCGCACAAAACTTCCTACACCTGTATTAAAACCAAAAAAGTACGACCTCATTAGCTCAAGCGCATCTTCAACCTTTTTTTGATCCTGAGAATGAGAAGAAGATAAAAACTCTGAAACAATATCTGCTTTCAGTAAATATTTATCTTGAAACACCTTAATCCCTGACGAATCAATTTCTTTTTGCAGCAAACGAATTGCTCGCTGCACCATATGATTTTTTGAGTAAGGTTTCTCAAACCCTGCAGATAACCTAAAATCATCTAACCTATCTGCTCCTAAAAGTCTTAAATATATACACGCCTGGTCACCATTCCCATCCACCTTTAATAATTCCTGGGTCATGTCATACTGTATCTGTTCTTGTGCGCTAAACCACCTATAGAGCTTTTTGTGATCTATGGGTAAAATTGCTATTCCCCTAGAAGTTCTTCCACCTCTGGCAGCAAATAAATTACTCAGCTTCATATCCTGCAGTGCATGTCTTACTCCAAAAAAACCTTGTGGTTCTCCACCCATCAGATAAGGCATATGAGCTCTAGCTTGTAAGTAGTTTACTCTTAATGGACTTTGCGAATAGTATTTAGCCCGAACATCAATAGTTCTTCGTGTGAGCCCTCCGCCCTTTCCTCCTATCTGCCCATACATTGTGCCAAATTCATCTGAAATTCCGCTAGAAAATTTTAAGATATTTGTTCTATGCCCGGAATTTGGCTGAATGTGAAATTTTCCGCCTCTTTCATAATTTGCACCTCTTCCTACTGCAAATATGCCTCCTTTTTCCATAGCATAATCTGGATTTTGAAATCTTTGCAGATCAGGATGAGCTCCTTCTTTTATCAATAAGGGATTTGTCAAAACTTTTTGAAAAACGCGTGGTGGAAGCACTTCATATCTGCTGACATATTTTGAAGTACGCTCTGGATTCATAAGCTGAGATTATAGGAGAATTTTACGTAAGATGCAAAACTATATAAATCTAAACAAAATGACGTAGAGGGCTAGAACGGTTACCACTTGGGTTACTATTCCCCAGGGCTGGTCTAGACGTGAATTTACATGGTGCTGAACTCTGTACATATATCTAGAGAGTTTTGAAATAACGTTTTCCTTTTGGGATCTTAAGACAAGGTACGGTGCTGTAATCCAATCAGGGAGCTGAGAAACTATCACTGAGGCAAAGAAAATTATGTATTCTGACCCTCCTAAAACGCTTGTGTATAAAACGTAAGAGGCAATAAATCCCACCACTACGTCCATGCCGGACTCTAAAAGCATCTCATTTCTAGTCTTTTCTCTATGATGTAAACCTGTATCCCAATGAGGAATTAAATCTAGCGCAAAATGAGAAACAAAAGATGCAGGAAGTGCTATATAAGGATTTGGAAATTTGGCAACAATTAATGCTGCAACTAAAGCGTGTCCGGTGGCCGTCATTTTTATATTATAGTAACGATACCTTTCAAACGCAACCTTTGTCAGAATTCTGTCAAGATTAGGCTGTAGTTAGAAAGTAGAATATTTTTTTATGAGTATTGAAGAAGAGTTGTCTAGAAGACAATCTACAAGACAGCATTCTGAGGGTAGATTTGTTTTTACTGAAGGAAAGCTGAAAGACTTTGTTCCAAACGCAGATATAAAAAATGGAGGCTTCCCAAACGCACAAGCTTTAGAACTGAGACGTCGTGTACAGAAAAGAAGGGAAATAATAGATACTCAGCGCACTCCAAAACCCTAAGTCCTTCATAGTAGGATTAGTATGTTTCAATCTGCTACAATATATTTTCCATGGGACTTTTAATAGGTGTTGTAATTCTTATATTTTCAGCAATTCTTCATGAAATTATGCACGGGTGGGTTGCGTATAAATTAGGGGACAACACCGCAAAACACATGGGACGCTTAACACTAAATCCTCTCCCCCATATAGATCCTGTTATGAGCATAATTATTCCGTTTATTCTAGTGTTTTTTCACTCTCCTATTATTTTTGGCGCAGCAAAACCAGTTCCGGTTAACCCATATAATTTGCATGATGGAAAAAAAGATTACGCACTTGTAGCGCTAGCTGGTCCATTAACAAATCTAATTCTAGCGGTAATTTCAGCGCTTATTTTACACATTCTGCCTTATGACAATCCCATTTCTTATGTTTTGTCTCTTGTTGTATTCTATAATTTGGTTCTTACGTTTATAAACCTTGTTCCCATTCCTCCACTTGATGGATCCCGTGTAGTTTCCTTTTTCTTACCAGATGATCTTGCAAGAACATACCTCTCTATAGAGTCTTATGGATTTATTCTTCTGTTTCTTCTTCTTTCTTTTCCCATAGGAGGATTCTCTTTAGGGCAGGTTCTTTCTAATTTAGTTTTTTTCTCAATTCACCTTCTCGGGTTGTGAGGTATACCCTTGCAAAGTCAGTATTCAGTTAGTACTATGATTTTAGATGAAGATTAAGGATCTCTCTGCGCTAGAAATTCTAGACTCCCGCGGAAACCCAACGGTGAGAACCATTTTAGAACTGGAAGATGGCAGCAAGTTTGTCTCCTCTGTTCCTAGCGGTGCCTCTACTGGCTCAAATGAAGTATTGGAATTACGAGATAACGACCCCAGGAGATATGGCGGAAAAGGAGTTTTAAACGCTGTTAATAACGTCAATACAAAGATTAAACCAGCCATAGTGGGCCATGAAATAGACCCCAAAGAAATAGATAAGTTACTACTCTCCATGGACGGAACACTTGATAAATCAGTTTTAGGGGCCAATGCTATTCTTTCTGTTTCTATGTGTGCTACCCGTGCTGCAGCACACGCTGCACATTTTCCCTTATGGCAGTATATCCGTCAGTATTTTTTCCCCAGTATTAACGTCCTACAGGAACAGGTAAAATTCCCACAGCTCATGGTAAACATTGTAAATGGGGGAAAGCATGCATCGTGGAATTTTGACATTCAGGAGTTTATGATTGTGCCTAATTTCCCAACACCCAGTGAGAATATACGGGTTGCCTCAGAAATATTCCATGCACTGGGAACATATCTTTCTGAAAAGCATTTATCTACTTTAGTGGGAGATGAAGGTGGATACTCTCCTGCCCTTAACTCAAATGAAGACGTATTAAATGCCATTATAGAAGCAGCAAACACCTTAGGATATGAACGTGTAAAACACTACAGATTTGCACTGGACTGCGCCAGTACTGAATTTTTTAAGGATGGGAAATATGTGTTTCAGAAAACCGGACAGACTTTAACTGCACCTGAACTCACCACTTACTATGCACAACTGGGACAAAAGTATTCTATACTCTCTTTTGAAGATGCGTTCTCAGAAGACGACTGGTCATCTCATAAAATTTTTGCTGATATGGCTGCAAAATTCCAATTTATTACTATTGGAGATGATCTTTTCACTACAAATCCAGAACGTATTAAACATGGCATTGAGGAAAATGCAGCAAACGGAGTTCTTATTAAACCAAACCAAATAGGGACTGTATCAGAAACGGTCCAGGCAATTAGTCTAGGAAAAGATGCCGGCTGGAAAATTGCGGTTTCTCACAGGTCTGGAGAAACAGAAGATTCATTTATTGCTGATCTAGCATTTGCGTGCGGAGCTGACTTTTTAAAAGCAGGAAGCATGAGTAGAACTGACAGACTCTCAAAATATAACAGACTCTTAGAGATTGAAAAAGGGCTCTAGGCACTACTTTCCTTCATCTTTTCTTCTCAAAAGTAAGAATATAGCAACTATAATAAACGCTAAACCGCCCACTGCAGTAATTACCCATCTGGGAAGTCCAAACACATAGCTATACGTTTGGGAAAATACTGCAGACATAATAGCTGCAATTCCCGCGTATCTATAGGATTTCTTCTGTAATGTAATACCCGGAACTAAAAGCCCTGCTCCCTCTAGGGCAAAAAGGAGTGAATAATACATTCCGTTTTTCCCAAAACATTGAAAAAGCAATGGAACAAGTAAAATAAATAACCCTCCGTATTCTAAACCAGATGGAATATCTTTATTTTTTTCGTTGCGGGTAAGAAATGAAAGGACTAAAAAGTAAACCCCTAAAGGAAGCAGATATACTTGGTACTCTGAGTAACCCAAAAAGTGAACTTGCCAGAAATATGTTCCCATTCCTATTGCAGACGCAAAATACCCAAAGTATTTTTCTTTTACATACCATGCGCCAAATGCAAATAGGACTGTCAAAAAATAAGCAGTAATAAGTGATGACAACTCTGTGCTTTTAGCTGCCTGTGACACAAAAAAGAAACACAAAACGCTAATAAATGATCCTATAAGTCCAGTACTTCTTAAGTCTTTTGTCTTTTGAGGATTTACAAGAAAAGCTCCATATAAGACTATAAATACTGCTTGATATATAAACGGGTGAATATAGGAGGGAACATTCCAGCCAATAAGAGAAAAGTAAACGCCCAGTGATGCAACTACACTTCCGGCAAATATACCATATGGTTTTTTGTATATAAGCTGGTTAATAAAAAGCAAAGCAGCGTTTATGAAGCACACCAAGCCTGCAACTTTTGGAACACCAAGAGTTACTAAAAGTGCCACCACTCCATTAGAAGCACATGCAATTAATAATGCGTTGTATGTTTTTTTATCTTTTGAAAATAGAGATGAAAGTGCATAATAGCAGCACCCCACACCAGCATAGATTACTCCAAGCGTTTCATATTTATAACTAAATGGAAGAACTTGAAATACAAGAAGATAGACAGAAACTATTTCAAAAACTAGCTGGGAATAGAAATAACTTATAAACTTACTGTGTATATATGAAGCTATAGAATATATAAATGGAAAAAGGGATAAATAAAACATTCTGTAGTCTAAAGTCCCAAATACAGCAAATGAGATACAGAAAACAACAACTGAGGCTACAGTAGAAAGGGCTACTGATAACTCTGACTCTTCCTGCAGCGCATTTTTAAGCGCAAAACCTACCCCCAAAAGAATTGCAGAGGCAAAATTTACAATAATAAACGCCGTAAAAAGATCTGCCATCATCCATCTGCTTGCAACAAATATAAACCATAAAAACACAACCTCTGAAAGCAGGAAATAAATTCTTTGTCTTGTAATATAGTAACTGAGTGCATAATATAAAAGCCCAGAAAAAACAGAAAATACTACCTGGGGTACAAAAATGGACTGGGTAGTTGTCCAGGAAATTATAGAAATAAGAATGGCTGCTGTGGGAAGCAGAATATTTGCAAGAGTTTGAACAATTTCATAGCCTTCTTTGTACGTTTTTTTGGTATAGACTGAGGCTCCCATATACAAAACCCCAATTACTTGGACCGTGTTAAGACTTGTTAAAATAGGTAAACCTGCAAATCTGGCTGTAAAATAAACCGCAATAGGAAAAACCATTCCGCCTGCTATCACAAATGTCCTTCCTCTGGTGTAGAAGAAACACAGTACATAAAAAATGAATCCTAAAAGTGCAATAAGAGCTATGTTTCCAAAGTAATTCCCCTGCATAAAACTTGTCATAGCCCCTAAAATTCCTGTACACGGCATCAAAACTCTCGCAACGTAAAGAAGCTGCATCCCCTCTTCTTTTTTATCCCTCTGTACATAACTTGCACCTAGGTACAACATGCTTACTATTTGCATAACCATGAAAATAAATGGCCTGCTAACACCAACCCAGCCTAAGAAAGAAAAGAGCGCAAATGGATATAAAACCGCAGCGGTTGTAAGAAAATAAGCTTTTTTCTCTACAAAGTAGGCTACTAAGAAGTGTAAAGACAAAATTCCTATGGCTAAAGCTGTTCCTATTGAATTAAATGAATACGTAGATGTATTTATTGCTACACCCGCAAACGCCAACCCTAGAGCAATAATATTAGTAGCATTTATACTTACCTGATCTTTATCTTGTATAAAACGTCTGATGGGAAGATAGATAAATGGAATTGCCTGAACCATAATTACAGCTTGGGAAATTGGAATGTGGGAGGATCTTAAAAAGATATAGACTGACGCGGGTAGAAGAATTTGAGTGCCTACTAAATACCAGATTTTTCTCTCAAACGTAAATGATAAAAGGTAAAAAAATGCTGACAGGAAAAGAGAAATTGCGGTAGGATATGAAAGAATAAGTCCTTTATCTATGGCAAAATACAAGCCAAAAATTAAAGATAATGGTAGCGTTACTTGCGCACTCACAGAGAGCGGTTCTTGAAAAAGCTCTTCTGTATTTTTCTGCCCTACTCTTCCCGAAAATAGAAATAAGAATGCTGCAAAGACTCCACCCAAAATATAAAACTCCATGGCAAGATGAAAAACGTTTACAACAGATAAAACTAAAGATAAAACTCCCGCGGAAGATACATAGGTAAAAGCTGATTTTCTCAAGTAGTACGTCAAAAATAGATAAGTAGCTATACTTACAATGGACGTAACAAGCCATACCTGCCCCGGCTCAATTCCCTGCGTATTAAGGTAAAAGTTATACCATGCAACTCCATTAAACGGAACTAAAATAGCAGCAATAGAAATAAATGCAAAGCCAGCACTTTTAATAACTTTTATTCTGTAAAACGCCAGGCCGCAGATAAGAAAAGCAAGTGTGATAAAACTAAAGAAAATGGCTTTAATGGATGAAGCTATACTGCCCCACTGAAATCCTAAATAAATAGATGCAGACGCCACTATTAAAAACGCACCTATATATAAAAGCAAATTTATAGAATTGTTTGAATACCAATTCCCCCACAGTTTTCCCAAGTCTATAGGCGGAGGTTCTGGTTTTTTTTGAACAACTTCTTTTTTTGCAGCTTGTTCTTCTATTGGCTGAGGCTCTGGTGCTGGTGTTTTTTCTTCTGTTGAATCTTCTGCATATCCTTTAATGTCCCTTACTGCAGTTGCATATTTTGCAATTAAGAGCTTTACGCCTTGTATGTTTTGAATTTTTTTGAGGTCTTGAATTACTTCCTCTAAAACACGGATCCTGTCAGACGGAGAAACATTTTTCCCCTTTACCAAAGATCTTATTGTGGCAATTACTCCAATGATGTAAAAAACAGGGACTGAAATAATCAGAATTTCCCACATATAAATTCTTTCTAAATTATATACTCCGATTTTTTTATATTGCAATGTGTCATCTCTTGATTACGGTTTTTATTTCCTCCATAATACTTTTGAAATGGCTACTTTAGTTTTAGTGCGTCACGGATTATCAGAATATAATAAAAAAGGTATTTGGGCAGGCTGGGATAACCCGCCTCTTGCTCCTGAAGGCTTTGAGGAAGCACGGCACACCGCAGAAGAGTTAAAAGATATTCATTTTGATTTTGCATATGCCTCTGCGCTAGTGCGCGCTCAGCAAACACTTGATGAAATTTTAAAAGTAATTAACCAGACACCCCCTATTGTTTCTAATCAAGCACTAAACGAAAGAAATTATGGAGACTTTACCGCAAAAAATAAATGGGAAGTGAAAAAAGAATTGGGAGAAGAAGAATTTCAGAAATTAAGACGCGGGTGGGACTACCCTGTTCCAAATGGTGAGTCTTTAAAACAAGTTTATGAGCGTGAAATTCCCTATTTTCAGTCTGAGATTGAACCTAAATTAAAAGACGGGAAAAATGTAATCATTGCATCCTCTGGAAACGCGCTGCGTGCTTTAGTGAAGTATTTAGAAAATATTCCAGATGAAGAGGTTGCAACTTTAGAGATAGGAACAGGTGAGGCATATGTATATGCTGTTAATAACGAGGGGAAAGTGATAAGTAAAGAGATTCGAGGAACAAATCCTAACAAGGGCAAAGTCTAGACAAGAATACTAATTACCTCCTACTTTGTTTGCATCAATACGAAGTTCATTTTTTCCTAGATACTTTACAAATTTTCCTGCCACGTATATCTTAACTTCCTCCCCATCAGGCTTTCCTCCTTTATGCCCTACGAACACATCCCACTCTCCAGGCTCTGGATTCTTTGGGTCTTTTTGCTCATCATATGGTCCTCCCACTACCTTCATTACCTTTGCATGAATTACATGATCCTCACCCCAATCAAAACCCAACTTTTTTAATTCTTCTGGTGAGATAATATTATCTACTCCTGCTGTGGGATCTGTATGGAAGATAGGATCTTGTGTTTCGTATTTAATCCCAATAGTCCCACTTATTGGAATTGACCCAATCTGGGTATCATTCCAAACCTCTCCTTCCACATTAAGACTCGGCTCTGTTGCCGTAGCGCTTCCTAGTGGATCTCCAAAATGTATTCCTTTTACGGCAAGTTCTTTTCTTACTTTGTCTGTCGCCTGCTGTTGGGAATCATCTAGCCCCACATGAATAGCTTTATCTACTGAACCTCCAATTAAATCTGCAGCTTGACCAGGATGTGTTGCAGCTGCTCCTCCCCCAATCCCTAACGAAGCAACAAAGGCAGCAATGGTAAGCTTTGCTTTTTCAGATAAACTTGGCCGTGGGCCTATAGATACTTTGTTAGCATTTTCTAGCGGTTTTGGTTTAAAATTCGAGCGATTTTCTCCACCTACATCTACCATACCTTCATCCTACTTCTTCACATACTGTATGTCAAGATATGCCTTAAAATCTCAGAAATTAAGTGTATAATGTTTTTTATGTCTCCCATTATTTCTGTTTCAAATTTAGTAAAAACGTATAAAGTTCACCGGAAAGAACCCGGTTTTATGGGCTCTATTAAGTCACTTTTTAATAGACAATATGAAGAAGTTCACGCAGTTAAAGACATTTCATTTGATATTAAGACGGGAGAACTCATAGGGTTTATAGGACCTAATGGTGCTGGAAAAACTACCACACTTAAGTGTCTGTCTGGATTACTTTACCCAAGCGGTGGCAATGTAGAAGTGTTAGGATTTACTCCATTTCAGAGAAAAACTCAGTTTTTAAAGCAAATTGCGTTAGTTATGGGTCAAAAAAATCAGCTCTGGTGGGACCTTCCGCCTACTGAAACGTTTTTGTTAAATAAAGAAATTTATGAAATTCCTGAAAAAAGATACAAAGAAACTCTTAATGATTTAGTGGAATTACTGGATGTGTCCGAGGTTTTAAATATTCAGGTCCGCAAATTATCTTTAGGCCAACGTATGAAATGTGAGCTAATTGCTGCTCTCCTTCATTCGCCCAAGGTTCTTTTCTTGGATGAACCAACCATAGGGCTAGATGTAGTCATGCAGAAAAAATTACGTGATTTTATTAAAGAATACAATAAAAAATATGAATCCACTATTATTTTGACATCTCACTACATGGAAGACGTACGGCAACTCTGTGAACGCGTTATTGTGATAGACCACGGCACCCTACTCTTTGATGGAAAACTGGAAAATTTAGTTAAGGAATATACTAAACACAAACTTATTACTGTTATCTTTGAGAAAAAAGTGGACGAAAAAGATCTTAAGAAATTAGGAGATATTAAGGAAAATGAATTCCCAAAAGTAGTACTTTCTGTAAAGCGTGAGGACAGTAATGATGTAACTAGTAAACTCTTAAAAGACTTTCCTGTGGAAGATTTAAATATTCAGGAGCCTGATATAGAAGACATTATCCGCCAAGTCTTTGCCCGCAAAGCAAAATAATATGTATGAAACGCTACTTAAATATCTTTCTTCTTGAATTTCAAGTTGCTTTTGCAATCAAAAGCTTGTCCCTTGTTTGGTTTTTAACAGCGCTTGTAGGACCACTTCTTATGTTAATATTCTGGGGAAATGCAACGTCTTCTCAAGGTGGATCTATTTCAGGGTGGAATTTTTCTGACTTTGCCACTTATTACCTCCTAATAGTTCTCGGTGGAAGCCTATTTCTTGCACACATTGAGTCTGGATTAGCTCGTGATATCAATAGGGGTGACATAACGCTGTATCTTCTAAAACCTCGGCCGTTTTACATGTTTATGCTTCTTCATGAAACCCCATGGCGAATTATTCAGGGAATTTTCACCATTGTTACTATTTTTGGGATTGCACTTTTTACAACTAACACAGTGCATATTACCAATTCTCCGTCTCATTTTTCCTATGCAATAATTATGATGTTTCTTGCATATATTATGTCCTTTACTTTTAAGATGTGCGTTGGGCTTTTGGGATTGTGGTTTACTGAAGTAAGCGGAATTATCCAATTAGACGATATGGCTGTGACTGTTTGCGGGGGAATTATAGCGCCTCTTATTTTTATGCCTACGCAGTTCCGGGTGTTTTTAGATTTTCTTCCATTTGTTTATGTCCTCTACTACCCCATCATGACCCTTTTAGGAAAATTAAACGAGTCAACAGAGATAAAGATCATAGGAATTCAACTACTCTGGCTTTTTATATTCTCTGTTATCTATAAGTTTTTGTGGTTTGAAGGAAGAAAAAAATTTACAGCTTTTGGAAGATGATTCTTGTTGAAACAAATATACAATTATGAAATATCTACGCATTTTAAATGAACTATTGAAGGTAAACTTTTCAAAAACCTTAATTTATAGAGGACATTTTTATGTGGAAACGTTAAATAGTCTTGCATGGGGAGGACTTGCCGTCATAACAATCATTATTTTAACCTCTAAAGTCTCTACTGTGTTTGGTTGGACAAGAAATGAGTTAATACTTCTTTCAGCCATGGTAAACGTAATATATGGAATACTAAGAATTCTTTTTGATATAAATTTCTGGGCGTTTTCTGAAACAGTCAACACTGGAAAACTAGACACTGTACTTCTAAAACCAATAGATTCTCAGTTTCAAATGAGCATCTGGGGAATTGATTTTGGTGGCATAATGCGGATAATTACTGCAATTATACTAACCATTTATCTTATTTTTGCATTCCATTTTACAGTAAATCCAATAAGTATTGTAACCGGAATCTTTTTTTCTGTTTTGGGAGTTACCATGCTTTATTCAATTAGTTTTATTTTTCTTACTATAACTATTTGGTTTTCAAATTTATATAACCTCATGCACTTAATTAACACTATTATTGGAGCCTCACGATACCCTAAGGAAATGTATGCTGGGCTAATTTCTCCCCTCTTTTTCTTTTTACTCCCAATTGTGCTGATTATTGGAACACCAACTAAAGCACTCATTAACCACCTAAGCTTTCAAGACGCTTTCCTGTTAACCTGTTTTACAGTTGTCTTTTTTTCTATCTCACGTGTGTTTTGGAAATTTGCACTGCGTTTTTATACATCAGCAAGCGGATAAATGAACAGAATCACAACAAATACATACTTTAGAGTTTTTGCAAATACCTGGGGAGAAACGCTTTCTTACAGACTTAATTTTATCATGTGGAGAATAAGAGTTATCCTGCAGCTTCTCACAATGTTTTTCCTCTGGAGCGTTCTTACTTCCAAAAACTCTTCTATTTTTGGCTATTCTCAGCCTCAAATGCTCACGTATATTTTAGGAACAAGTCTTATGTCTTCTATAGTTTTAGCAACCAGAACTTCAGAAATAGGAGACCAAATAAATAACGGTTCTTTATCAAATTTTCTTATAAAACCTATGTCTTATATGAAATATTGGTTTGCCAGGGACCTGGGAGACAAGGCAATGAACCTTTCTTTTGCTATTTCTGAGGTTTTTATTCTGATTCTTATATTTAAACCGCCGCTTTTTCTTCAAACAGACGTGTCCTTCCTATTTCTTGCTGCAATTTCTTGCGTCATTTCCATGACCATGTATTTTTTCTTTAACTACATGCTGGGATTATTCGGATTCTGGAGTAATGAAGTTTGGGGTCCGCGGTTTATTTTCTGGATTATCATTAACTTTTTTGCAGGCTCCTTATTCCCATTGGATATACTTCCCCACTCTGTTTTTGCATTTTTAAAATTACTCCCCTTTACCTATTTACTTTATTTCCCGCTCAAAATTTATCTGGGAACTATTTCTTTTCAAGAAATTATCCAAGGCATTGTCATTTCAACTGTCTGGGCAGTTTTATTATTTTTGGTTTGCAAATCAATTTGGCATAAGGGTTTAAAAAATTACAGCGCGGAGGGAAAATGAAACGTTTATTTACTGTCTGGTACCACTCTACTATGGCTTCAGCACAAAGTGCTTTTGCCTCCCGTTTGGGAGTAATTCTTTTTACTATTGGAAAACTTTTACGCTTTTTTTTCTTCGTAATTTTTATTCTTCTTATCTTTGGAAGAACAAAACACATGGGGGGATACACTATTTGGGAGATAATTTTTTTCTATGCCACGTTTAACGTAATAGATATTTTCCCCCAGATGCTTTTAAGAAGTGTTTACCGCTTCAGGTCTCTGGTTGTTTCGGGGGATTTTGATCTGTTTTTCTTAAAACCTATTTCTCCCCTTTTTATGGCTCTTTTTGGTGGATCAGATATCCTAGATATACCAATGTTATTTTTATCTATTGGGTTTATTTTTTATTCAGGGCTTTATATCCCTGTTTTTTCACTTAGTACCGTATTTCTGTACACGTTTCTTCTTCTAAATGCTTTTCTTATTGCAACATCCTTTCATATTTTTGTCTTAAGCATAGGAATTGCAACTACAGAAGTGGATAACACCATTATGCTCTATAGAGATCTTACCCAAATGGGAAGGCTGCCGGTAGATATCTATAAACAAGGAGTCAATTTCCTTTTAACATTTGTAATTCCTGTAGGAGTTATGATTACCTTTCCCGTAAAAGCTCTGTTAGGTACGCTGTCTATACAGTTTATTCTTTATTCATTTTTATTTGGGGCGCTTTTTTTCCTGGCTTCCTTGTGGGCATGGAGAACATCTTTGAGAAGTTATACCAGCGCAAGCAGCTAGGAAGATAGGGATTAGGGAATAGCGACTAGGAACTTGTAAAAGCGATTAAACCATCTAATTCCTATTCACTAGCTTTTATTTACTGCCTTTGTTGTATTTGCTCATATAAAGCTCAATTCCGTGTTTTTGGATAAGAAGAATATCTTTTATAGCCTGTTTTACCATACTGTTTACCTTCCCTTTCTCATTACTCGTAAAAATACCTAAAACATAGTCACTTGTGTCGTGCGCTACGCCTTCTCTTCTTGCCTCTTTTCCTATTCCCATTCTAATTCTTAAAAACTTATCTGTACCCACATGATCAATTATAGAAGAAACACCATTATGTCCGCCTCCAGAACCCCCAAATCTAATGCGAATCTTTCCAAGCGGCATATCCAACTCATCATGCAGTACTACTATGTCCTGTGGGTCGATTTTGAAATATTTTATGTACGAGGAAACTGCACGTCCTGAATCATTCATGAAAGTAGAAGGCTTCATGAGAACCACTTTTTCACCATCCATATCAATTTCATGCGTCAGTGCCTTAAACTTTTTATCCTCTTCCCAGTAAGTATTTTTAAGTTTAGTAAGCTTCTGGAGCAAATGGTCTAGAGTTATAAAGCCTAAATTATGACGAGAGTTAGTGTATTTTTCTCCGGGGTTTCCCAGTCCTACTATTAGTTTCACGATGACATTATACCACGAAAAGGGATTATATCTGTGAGCCAAATCAATAAATTTTATCTAAGCTACAATAAAACCTGAATGACTTGACTGACCATGAATACCCCATCTTTTCCAAAGTTCTAGGTACCATCCAGGAAATAAAAATTTTTCGGGATTTATATCAAAATGATTAAGCGTAATACTTGTCCAGCTTCTGTACCACCTGGGAAGACCCTCTGCTTCCAATAAATCCACCTGTAATTCGTCTCGAGAATGAAGATCTTCTGGTTTTAAGATAGGCATCTTGGAAACATCTTCATTTGTTGGGAAATTTCCGAGCATTATAGCAGGATCTCTTTTTAAGATTTCCCAAAAATCATAATTTTCAAATTTTGGAAAAACTTCATCTCTATAAACTTTATAAACTTTTTGGAAACTTTCATTTCCACAGCGCAACTCATGTAAGGTCTCCCCCAATCCATCTAACTTATCGGCAACGTCTATTAAGCGCGCATCAAATGTTTTTTTATCTAATAATTCATCCTGCTCTTCCAGATAATCATTAAAAGACCTCTCTGATGAAAAACTTAAATATCGTGAGGCAACTAGTCTAACAGCTTCCCTTTCCTCCTGTTTAAATACTGCTCTCTCCTCAGGGCTCATTGCTAACTTTACCGGTGTCGGTAGGTCTCCGGTAATTAATTCGGGGTCATCATGATGATAAGCCTTACGGAAAATTCGACCTCTATACGTTTTTCTTGCTTGCTCATGTCCTTCAGCTACAAGATAAAAACCTAAATGATCTGCTATATATGCAACTCTTCTTAGATGTGTAAACATATCAGTTCTGTGCATCATGGGTCCATCGTGCCTCTCAAAACGATGTGCATCCTGCATTTTTTTAAGCCACGGAATTTGACTACGCCATGATATACCTGGATCTTTACCTTCTGTCCGAGGATAATAGCCGCTACTTTCTGCCTTCACCATAGGAGTTGGATTTTAACGTATTATTTAACAAAGAACAAGTTTTAGTAATTCTCGCCGGGGTTTGTGATGAGAACGTCATGAGGATGAGATTCTGTTAATGAAGCCTGTGTTATCTGAATAAATTGTGCTTTTTCCTGAAGTTCAGGGATAGTTTTTGCCCCTACATAATACATTCCGGATTTAATTCCTCCAACCGCCTGATTTAATAAATCCTCAAGTTTCCCTTTTACTGGCACCAGGCCCTCTACTCCTTCTGCAACTAACACTTTATCTTTATATGATTTTCCGTGATATTCATCTTCTGATTTAATTTTTGCACCATGCTCCATAGCACCCACTGATCCCATACCTCTGTATTCTTTAAATCTGTAGACTTCTTCTAGCTCTGCTGCTTCTCCGCTTTTTTCTACTAACGCTTTTGATTTCTCCCCAGTCCCTAATGCTTTTCCTTTATCAAAAATGCTCTGGAAGCGTCTTGGAACCATACTTCTTTTCAGCTCTACTACTTTCCCCGGAGCTTCTTCAACTGACGCAAAAAATGAACCCATCATAACAGTGTTCGCCCCAGCTGCTATTGCTTTAATCATGTCTCCTGAATATTTAATCCCTCCGTCAGCTATAACCGGAACTCCATATTTTTTTGCTGCTCTATACGTTTCCATAACCGCAGTTATCTGAGGTACACCCATGCCCGATATTATACGAGTAGTGCAGATAGCACCTGGCCCCATCCCCACCCGTAAAGAATCTGCTCCAGCTTTACACAAATCCTCTGCAGCATCAAATGTAGCAATGTTTCCTACAATCACATCTACTTGAGAATATGTATTTTTAATAAACTGAAGCGCCTCTATAAATTTATTAGTCCACCCATGAGCAGAATCTAGAACTATAGCATCCGCTCCAGCTTTTACTAATGCATCAAGCCTTTCTTTATACCCTTCTGAAACACCAATTGCAGCACCTACCACATAGCCTTTTGCCTTCACTTTCTCTACTTCATCTGCTTGGTCGGAAGGTCGTAGATTTCTATGAATTATCCCCATTCCTCCTAATCTAGCAAGTTCAATTGCAAGCCTAGACTCCGTAACAGTGTCCATGGGAGATGAGACTAAAGGAATTTTTAAGGTAATATTTTTGGAAAATTGAGTAGAAAGATCTATATCAGAGCGGGAGAAATCAGAATAACCGGGAGTAAGTAGTACGTCATCAAACGTGAGGCCGACAGGTAAAGAAGTGTTGCTTACCATGATTTATGATACAGCAGGAAGGTAAAATTGTCAATGGAAAAAAGATAATTGAATTGGGAGGAATGAAGAAAAATAAATCTTGCTAATTAACAATTGGGAGAAAGGGGTTGGGAACTAATCACTAGTCCCTATTCCCTAATCACTAAGTAGGCTTTTGCTCCTCAGTCCTGGCCTTGACCTTAGGCGCGCAACGAAGTGAGCACCGCAGGTCAAGCGTTAAAATAAAAAAAATACTTTAACGATTGCTGATGGTAGTAAAACTGTTTTGCCCCTCAGTCCTGGCCTTGACCTATCTTCCCATACTGTGTAACAGTAAAGTATTGTGAGCACTGGTGCATTTCACTTCTCTGTTCGGAATGGGAAGAGGTGGGACTACACCGCTCTAAAGACCAAGACTCAAGGGCAAAACAAACTTAATAAGTAATAACTATACAGAAATCTTGATTTTCTAAAATCTACACTATTTGGTATCGACCTATTAGTACAGCTTCGCTGAAATTGTTACCAATCTTACACGTGCAGGCTATCAACCTGATGGTCTCTCAGGGGTCTAAAAGAGATCTTATCTTAGGGTGGGCTTCCCCCTTAGATGCTTTCAGCGGTTATCCGATGGAGATCTA
>CAZITH010000005.1:0-11241 GCA_964542125.1 uncultured Gammaproteobacteria bacterium
TGAAGAAGTAAATAATCCCGTGAGAAGTGCTGGCAGCAGTATGCTGGATAAGGCCATTGCCAGTAAAACCTCTACTAAAAGTGCGCCCCTGCTTTTGTGTTTTGCTTTATTTTTCTGCATTATTTTGTTCTTACTACAACGCCGTATTTATTAAGCTGTAAAATGCTTTGCTGGTTTGTTATCGTATTTTTTAAAGTTATAGTATCCTGTCCATTGGTAAAATTTTGTATTTCTCCGCTTCCTGAGGCAAAGATAATTTTATTTGAGTTAAAGGTTGTAGACAGTAGTGAGTCCTGAGGAATTGAAACAACAAAATTGCTTGAGTCGGTTGCTGAAAAAGTTTGCCCATGAAAAAGAGTATATTTATTTGACTCTATGTAAATGCTATAGGTATCCGGTGTTCCTCTTCCTTCAGTATCCCCTGTCATAGATTTTGTTTGCTGATTTTTTATGTCATTAATAAGCGTGTATATTGTAGAGGTGGATGAAGATGAACCTCTGACATTTAAAAGACTATTTATTCCAAACCCCGCAAGAATAAGAAAAATACTTATTACAACAAGGACTTCAATTAAAGTAAACCCTTTTTTTCTTTTAAACTGATGCATATTACCTAGACCCGCCAACTTGTCCTATAATTCCATAAATGGGTGCAATAATTGCAAGCATCATTCCACCTATCATACCTCCTACAAAAATAAGCATAATAGGTTCAATAAGTGTTGTAAGAAGTGTTAATGTGTTTGAAACCCTATAATCTAAATATTCTGAAACATCCATCATAGATTTATCCAGTGATCCGCTTTTTTCTCCCGCTTCCGTGATTTTTATCATGATACTAGGGAAAATTGTCCGCGCATCTTTAAGACCTGCTGAAAATTTATCTCCAGAAGTTACTTTATCTTTTGCTTTTAAAATAGCGTCCCGTACTTGTTTTTTAAGTACTACCTCTTGTGCCAGTTCTAGTGCTGAGGTGATGGGAATTCCCGCGTTAAGTAACAGATACATAGACCTAGAAAACCGTGCCAAATCTATCTCTTTTATAAGTCTATCCACTAACGGAAGATTAAAAAAAACATTTAAAAAGAGGAATTTATTTTTTTTATA
This sequence comes from uncultured Gammaproteobacteria bacterium, assembly GCA_964542125.1. GTDB lineage: Bacteria > Patescibacteriota > Microgenomatia > Levybacterales > GWA1-39-11 > JAGORM01. The sequence goes on from CAZITH010000005.1 coordinate 1,108, forward strand.
GAAAAATACTGTAGTGCCTACTATTAATACAATTCCTAAAACCACATATAAAGTTTGGTGAATTAACGCGTCAGACATGTAAATAAGAATTTTGGTTGGCAGTGGAAGATTTGTCCCAAGTTTTGAAAAAACTGAAGAAATTTTAGGAATTACTACATACAGAATCATGATAAGCACTCCAAAAAATACGCAGAGAATAAGAACCGGATAAATAAGTGCTCCTCTTATTTTATCCCTGAATTCCGCATCCCGTTTAATAGTGTCCTTTAAATCTTTGAGTGTTACATCCAGAGTCCCTGCTTCTTCAGCGGCTCTAATAAGATTTACCGTAACGTTATCAAATACTTTTGGAAATTTCTCAAAACTTGTTGAAATATGATTCCCCTGAATAAGATCTGCGCGCAGTTCTTCTAATATCTTTTTTTGATTGCCCTTAGAGTCTTCTAAGAGTGAATCTACTGTATCTAATATAGAAATTCCAGCAGAAAGCATGGTGGCAATGTTACTGATCATTCCCATCTTTTCTGCAGTTGATATGGATATGTTTCTTGTTTTCATGTTGTTTCAATTTTTGTAACTCTGAGTGCCTCTTCTATAGTGGTAAGTCCACGTGCTGCCTTATCCAGTCCGTCATCCAGCATTGTGGTCATCCCTTCATCAACAGCCTTTTTTACTATGACGTCAGAGTCGCTTTTTTGCGTAATAAGCTTTCTAATTTCTTTAGAAATTTCCAGAACTTCAAAAACACCTATTCTTCCAGTATAACCCGTTGAATGGCAAATTTTACATCCTCGTCCCTTAAAAACATGGGCAACATCTTTATTTCCAAAATGTTTTTGAATTGCTGCGGCAGGAATATTTTTAGTTAACTCAGAAGTAGCTACAGGATATGAAGCTTTACACATCTCACAAATTTTTCTCACTAAACGCTGGGCTATTATTACGTTTACCGTAGAGGCAACTAAAAACGGCTCAATTCCCATATCTATAAGCCTAGGCAATGCAGTTGCTGCATCATTTGTGTGAAGGGTAGATAAAACTAAATGTCCGGTAAGGGCAGCATTCACAGCAATACTTGCCGTTTCTGAATCTCTAATTTCTCCCACAAAAACTACGTTAGGGTCTTGTCTTAAAATAGAGCGCAGCCCGTTTGCAAATGTTAAATTAGTTTTTGCGTTCACTTGAATTTGATTCACTCCTTTAATTCTGTACTCTACCGGGTCTTCAATAGTTGTTATATTTTTTTCTCTTGTGTTTAGAATTTTTAAGATGGAGTAGATACATGTAGTTTTTCCAGACCCCGTAGGGCCGGTAGATAAAATCATTCCATAGGATTTGTTATAGGCAGATGTAATTTTTTTAAGATCCCGCTCATTCATTCCCAAATCTACTAAAGAAAATTGCCCATGCTGGGACGCAAGAAGCCTTAGCACGGCTTTTTCCCCGTCAGCTATTGGAAGAATTGATACGCGAATATCTAAATCTTCATCAGGCATTTTTACTCTCATTTTTCCGTCCTGCGGAGCTAGATGCTCATCAGTTCTTAACTTGGAAAGAATTTTTATACGGGAGATAAGACGTTCGTGGATATTTTTAGGAATTCTTAAAACCTCATGTAAAATTCCGTCTATTCTTAGACGCACTATAGTTTCCCTTTCTTCAGGTTCTATATGCATGTCAGAAGATTTGTCTTGGTACGCTGAGTCTAAAAGTAAATTTAAGATTTTCTCAACCGGGGCGTCTTCTGAAACTTTCTCTACATCAGAGCTTCCTACTTCCTGTTCCAGTAATTGTTCAAATGTTTTTTGAAGGTCTTTTTTATAAATCCTTAAAACATTTTCTATATCCCGCTCTGTTGCATAGTAAGGAATAATGTTGAGATTTACTTTTTTTGCAATAATAGGTAAAAGCTCCTGGTTTTTAGGGTCCGCCATTGCAACTTTCAGACCATTTTGATTTTTTTCAAACGGAACTATTTTTTGTTTTCTTGCAATTCGTTCAGGAATCAGTCTAAAAACTTCTTCAGGAATTGTGATTTTAGAAAGAATAACGTAGGGGACATGAAGATAATCAGCTATTAAAACCCCCAGCTTTTCATCAGCTACATAATCCTCATCAATAAGCGCATTAATAAAAGAGGTGCCGGAATGTTTTGTGTACTCTAAGATTTGGTTAATCTTCTCATTAGATGCTAATCCGGCTCGTATTAAAATATTTTTTAACTCTTCGTCAGAGATAACCATAGGGCAGTATGTTTACCCAAACACAACAACACCAAAAAATTTGGGTATAAACTTATTATATAGACTAAAAAATTACAATACCAGTAATTAATATAGTCTTGTAAGGTAGAAAGCTTAAAGAATTTTCTCGGCAGAAAAGTGGAAAATGGGGTTTGTTCTAATTTTTGCTTGACTTGAAAATCACATAACTTTACACTAAAAACATATGGGAATTCTGTCCTATCCTATTCTTGTGGTTTTGTTTTGGTATAAAGATGGTTTAATTGAGATACTTTCATACTTTAGTTCATTTAATAAATATTTAATAAAACTTTTTTCCCTCAGAGCTTTATTTGTAACGTTTTTCAGACCTTTGAAAAACGAATATAGGAAAAATCTTGTTTTGTTTTCAGTTCTTTTTGGAATGTTTATAAAGATTTTTCTTATTAGCGCATCAGTTGCTATTATCATCTTTTTCCTTTGTATAGAAATTTTCTTGGGACTTTTATATATTGTGCTGCCATTTTTACCCATTCTTTTATTTATTAAATGAGAGAAACCATATATTTTTATTACAAATTTTTTAACAATCCTTTAGTGGTTACCATAAGGCTGCTGGGTTTGGTGGTTTTTACCGGAGTTCTTTTTCTTTTATTTTCCACAGAATCTTCATTTTTTAGACCAGTTCTTTTTGCGTATGTATACTTTGTCATCCATGAGTCAATTATTTATTTTCATATAAACAGGTCTTTTCCTCAAAAAAAAGTAAATGATTCAGAAAATCCAGCAGACAGTGTTTTGTTTTCTCCTAGAATGCAGCTGGAGTATGGGGGAGTAGAAAATCTTTTGAAAGATAAGGAAGTTAAATTTATTCTAGAAAAATTGGGGAGTGCAGATCTTACGGTTAATGAGACAAACGAAAAATTAATTTTAGATAAAGCAAAAGCTCTTTCATTAGACGCAAAAGGGAGTTATATTTCTGTGTCAGATATTTTTTGTGCATATTTATTATTAACTGAAGAAAAAACTAAGCTGCTTTTAGAAAAGGAAGTCACCGCAAATGACCTTTTTGAAATTTTACTGTGGAGCAGGGAAACGTTTAAACCAGACACCAGGAAAGATATTTCAATGCATTTTTCTGGATATGGAGTTTTTGATTTTTTTGTGTATGGGTGGGACGCACAGCTAAAAGAATATGCGTATGACGTGACGTATGAAGCAGTTTCTAAAAGACAGGTTGAAATAACAGGACGTGAGTCAGAATTTTCTCAAATGACAGAGGTTCTTTCTAAAAGTTCTGTAAATAACGTGCTGTTGGTTGGAGACGTGGGTGTGGGAAAATCTTCACTTGTCATAAAACTTGCACAAAAATCTTATCAGGATATACAGTTTGTGTTAGGCCATAGAAAGGTTTATGAACTATATGTAGATAGGTTAATTGCAGGGGTAAATACTTCATCAGATTTAGAGGTAAGGCTTGGGTTACTTCTTTCTGAAATTCAGCATACAGGTAACGTAATTATTTTTATTCAAAATATTGAAAACATTTTTGGCGGCGGGGGCTTTGGGTTTGACATGTCCGGGGTCCTTTTTTCATATTTAAAAAATGGCGGAATCCAAATAATTGGATCCACAACTCCTGCAGCATACAAAACAATAATCCAGAAGAAGGAAAGCATTATGAATTTGTTTGAGGCAATTAGACTTGAAGAGCCAGACAGAAATGAACTTTTCAAAATGATTTCGTCTCACGTAGCATTTTTACAATCAGAATATGGAGTCCGTATTTCATATAAAGCAGTTCATGAGACCATAGATCTTTCATCCACATATCTTCCAGACCATGTACTGCCAGGAAAAGCTATAAATTTACTGCAGGATGTTTGTTCTAAAGCTAGGTTAGAAGGGACATTTCTAGTGGATAAAGAACACGTTTTAAAAGTGGTTCAGGAAAAAACGCATATCATCTTAGAAAAGCCTAATCAGGATGAGAAAAAAGTTCTACTCTCTTTAGAGGATGAGCTTCATAGACGCGTGATAGGGCAAGATGAGGCTGTTTCTGCAGTAGCAAAATCTATAAGAAGGCTTAGATCTGGGTTTTCCCAGCACAAAAGGCCCATCTCTGTTTTTCTATTTTTGGGGCCTACCGGGGTAGGAAAAACAGAGACTGCCAAGGCTCTTGCCTCTTTATATTTTGGGGATGAAAAAGCAATGATACGGTTAGACATGTCTGAATATCAGACGCAAGACGAGGTAAATAGACTTTTAGGAGGAGCAGTTGGCGCTGAAGAGTTGTCATCTTCTCTTCCAGAAGAAGTGCGTCTTCATCCGTTTTCTTTAGTACTGCTGGATGAATTTGAAAAAGCGCATCCGCATATTCTCGATTTATTCCTGCAGATTTTTGAAGACGGAAGACTTACTGATAACCAGGGAAGAACCGTTTCTTTTACTAATACCATTATTATTGCCACTTCTAACGCTGGTTCAGAACAAATACGGGAATTTGTTTCATCCGGTAAAAAAATTGAAGAATTTAAAGACCCGCTGGTACAATTTTTGCTTCAGAATAATATCTATAAACCTGAGCTTCTAAACAGATTTGATGACGTTATTATTTTTAAGCCGCTTGAGGTAGAGGAGGCAAAAAAAATTGCGTCCCTTATTCTTGCTTCATCTTTAAAAACGCTGGAAAATGACCAAGTATACCTTTCATTTGATGAAAAGGTTATTAATAAAATTGTCAGTGAGTCTTATGACCAGGAAGCAGGGGCGCGCAACATGAGGCGCTACATAGGGTCTCATGTGGAAGACTTTATTTCAAAACTTATTCTGGAAGACAAGATTTCAAAGGGGGAACACAAGACACTATCCATTGATGATAAGAATGAGTTTGTGTTAATGTAATACTATGCCAAAAATCGCCGGTTTTGAAATAGAGGGTTGGGAGCAGAAATTTTTACAGGAGAAATTAGGGTCTCATTTTGAATTAACTTTTTCTGAGAAAAAATTAACCGCAGAAGATCTAGAAAAAATAAAAGACGTAGAGGGTCTAATTATTTTTATTAACTCTCCTATTACAAAGGACGTATTAGAAAAACTTCCTAACCTTAAATTTATTACTACCATGTCTACAGGATTTGACCATATAGACCTTGCAGCGTGCAAAGAAAAAAATATCACAGTTTGTAACGTGGCAGGGTACGGTGAAATTACTGTTGCAGAGCATACATTTGCTCTTATTCTTGGCATTGCAAGAAGAATTGTTGAATCAGACGCAAGAGTTAAAGATGGTCTTTTTTCTCCAGAAGGTTTAACAGGATTTGATTTAGCGGGAAAAACATTGGGGGTAGTAGGAGTTGGAAGTATAGGAAAACATGTTATAGAAATAGCACACGGATTTAAGATGAATGTTATTGGATATAAAAGAAGCCCTGATCCAGAACTAGAAAAAGAGCTTAATTTTAAAATTGTGGACATGGACACACTCTTAAAAACTTCAGATATCATTTCACTGCATGTTCCCTATGTTCCAGAGCTTCAGCACATGATAAATGATGAGGCATTTGCCAAAATGAAAGATGGGGTAGTTATTATAAATACATCCCGCGGCGGGCTGCTGGATACAAAAGCGCTTTTAAAATATGTAGAGAATGGGAAAGTAAGAGGAGTAGGGTTAGATGTATGTGAGGATGAGCCGGCATTAAAAGAAGAAAAAGAGCTTCTGTCTAAGGAATTTAATACAGAAAGTTTAATGCATATATTAGAAGAGGAAATGTTACTGCATCATAAAAATGTACTTATTACACCCCACAACGCATTTAACAGCCGTGAGGCTTTAGAGATGATACTAAATACTACAGTAGAAAATATCCAAGGATTTATAAATAATTCCCCTGTTAATCTGGTAAAATTGGCCTAATGTTAAAAGTAGGCGGGCACCTTTCAACCTCAGGAGGTTTATCAACAGCGTTTTTAAAATCTCAAGAAATAGGCGCTAATACATTTCAAATTTTCTCCAACTCTCCCAGAATGTGGGCATCCAGAACAATATCTTCCGAGCAGATTCTACAATTCGTAAAAGCAAAACAGGAGCTACATATTGATCCTATTTATTTTCATGCGCCTTACATTCTTAACCTTGCAGACGCAGCAGAAATTGGGAGAAAATCTGTAGAGTGTTTAATTTCTGAGTTACGCCTTGCACATGCGCTTTCTATAAAAGGAACCATAGTTCACGTAGGGTCATTGAAAGATAATGATAAAAATATTGGGTTTAAAACTGTTATTAAAAACATAAAAATGGTTTTAGAAAATACTCCTGAAGAAACGCTCTTTATTATTGAAAACGCAGGTTCACACAAGATAGGTGCATCACTTGAGGAAATAGGACAATTGGTTTCTGAGTTAAATAACCCTCGAATCCGAGTGTGTCTAGATACGTGTCATTTGTTTGCAGCAGGGTATGATATTTCAACACAAGAAAAGTTTGATGTGTTTTTTGAAAAATTTGACCAGTTAATTGGTTTAGAAAAGCTAGAGGTTTTTCAAGTAAATGATAGTAAAGACTCATTAGGAAGCTTTAGGGACAGACATGAAAATATAGGAAAAGGAACCATAGGACTTGAAACATTTAGATTGTTACTAAATAATTCCCTAACAAAAAACATCCCATTTATTCTGGAGGTTCCAGGAGAAAATAAAAGCGGCCCCAATAAGGCAAACGTAGATATTTTGAAAGGATTAGTTGATGATAGAGTTAAGAAACCAGGAGACTAAAGAAATAACTATACTTACTAGAAGTGCTGTTATAAATCCATTTACCTTAAAGCCTGGAACTAACCACGCGGCAAGTAAAACCATTAACGCATTAATGACAAAAATAAAAAGCCCTAACGTAAGAACTGTTATAGGGAAGGTGAGAAAAACTAAAATAGGTTTTACTACAGAGTTTAGAATTCCCAAAACTATAGCAACTATGATAATAGTAGAAATATTTGAAACAACAACTCCGGGGACTATGCGGGATGCAGCATATACTGCAACGCTATTAATGAGAATGTATAATACCAATCTCATACTTGTAGCCTACCACTCGTGCATGAGTTAGTCAATAATTAGTTCATTGGATACCTCAAGAATACCCAGTTCTTTAAAGAACTGGAATGAATTGAGGATGACAAAACATCTTCCTTTCAAGGTATGCCCAGGCTTTAGTCTGGGGAAGATGTTATCTCTATTTTTTTATTGTTTTCTATGGCGTTTAGAATGTTTGAGTTACTTTCTGTCGGATCTAGTTCAACTGCTTTTTCTGCTGCTTCAAGCGCTGCCGTATGGTTGCCCAGTGCATTTTCAGCTAAAGCTTTTGCTATCCACAGAGCTGAATAATTAGGGTATTTTTTTATTCCCTCTGAAGAAACTTTTAAAGACTCTTGAGGTTTTTTTAAAGAATACAGAAGAATTGATAAGTTATAGTATGTTCTGTAGTGTCCGCCTAGAGAAAGGGATGTGGTAAAAGCATCTAACGCTTTTTCTTTCCTCCCGGTTAAGAAATAAAAATACCCAAGGTTTGCATATGTTAGTCCTGTGGGGAAAAGCTTGGAAGAATACGTATAATGTTTTTCTGAATCAGGTAAATTATTTTCTCTGTAATAAATTGCTCCTAGAGAATCCTGAATTTGGTAGCTATCAGGATTTAATTTTGCATCATGCTTTATAAGTATTGAGTCACTTCTCCAGTCAAAACTTCTTATAAAAGTTCTTGCGCTTAAAAAAGTTAATAGTAAAAAGCAGAAAAAAATAATAACAGGTTGTAGGTTTTTCTTTTCAAGAGATTTAAAACTTGAAAAAGATATTCCCATTATTCCTAAAAGTCCTATCATTGGGAAATAAAACCACCTGTCAGAAACTGTTTGGTCCAGTGGAATTATCTGAAGATGGATTCCAATTCCAACTAAAAACCATAAACAAAAGAAAAGAAAAATTTTAAATTTTTCATTGTGTTTATAGAGTTTTCTTCCAATAATTACTAAAGTTCCAGCAAAAAATAAATCAATACTTATCGGAATAAATAAATCTTGCAGACTTATTCTTCTTACTGTCCAATCCTGAAACATAATAAGTCTTACTGGAAATAGAAATGTTTTTATGTAAAAGAAAATTATTTTAGGAATAGATAGTAATCTTTCGGGTAAAGAAAGAGTCATTATAGGAGTGCTTTTTAATTCGTTGAAGAAAATGTGAGCAACACCAAAACGAAGAAATACATAGAGTAAAAAAACACTCGTACTTATAAGAACTGATTCTTTTATTTTTTTTGGGCTGAAAAAAAGAGCATACAGGGGAATAATTATTAAAAAAATTATTCCCGTTTCTTTAGAAAGGAGTGAGAAAAGAATTAAAATTCCTGTAAAGTATTTTGTGTATTTTTTTTCTTGTCTTTTTATAAAAATATACAGCGCAAATAATCCAAAAAATAGAAACAGTACATCTTGAATTGCTGATGCGTATGAAACAGCTTCTACATTCATGGGGTGAATCAGAAAAAGTAGTGATAGAAATAAGGCAAGAGGTTTTTTGAAAAACCTTTTTAATAGAAGAAAAACAAGTAGGCTGTTTACTACATGTAGTGATATTTGAAAAAGGTGAAATAAAAATGGCTGACCATTTCCAAGAACCCATAAAATAGAAAGAGTAGCAGGAAATAATGGTTTGTAATAGTTATTTGCATTTCCTGTTCCCTCGTCATCAAAAGTTCCGTGATTAAAGAACTTATATATCTCTGCAGAATGCACAAACGTGTTGTTAAAAATTACAGGATAATCATCCGCAGCAAAGGAGTTAAAAAGAGAATTAGAATAAACCAAAAAACCAAGAAGAATAATAACAAGAAAGGAATTTCTAAGGGATAGATTATTTATAATTAGGAATAAATTCTTCATTCGTATTTTAATATTAGAGCCAGAGATTATTGGATGTTTACCTTTTGATTATTCTGGATTCCATTAATAACTTGCAGGTAATTCTCAGAAGGATAAAGTTCATAGGCCTTTTGTGCAGCATATATTGCTTGATCTTTCTTGCCCTGCAAATATCTTGTAATTCCCAGATCTATCCATAATTCATAATCATTAGGAAATGTTTTAATACCTTTTAGCAATACAGTTTCAGCTTCATCAAGTCGGTTCATTGATAGAAGTAGTAGTGCTAGATTATTGTAGGTTCTGTATAGATCTCCATATTCCAATGCTTTATAGAATGTATTTCTTGCTTTGTCTTTTTTCCCTTGAACATAATATGAATATCCAAGGTTAGTAAAAGTGATAACACCAGGGAAAAATTCTGTTGATTTTTTGTAATGAAATTCAGATTCTGTATAGTTTTTTTCAGAAAAATATTTTGCCCCTAACGCGTCTTCTAATTGAAAACTTTTAGGATTATATTGTATGTCATGCATGGCAAGAGTTGGATCATCTTTCCAGTTTGAGTTTCTCATGATAACTCTCAATGAAAATAGGATAATTATTAACAAAAAAACAACCATTAAAATTTCAGGACTGACTCTTATTCTTTCTCTTAAAAAATTGAATAATAGACCAGCTAATCCTAAAAGTCCTATCATTGGGAAATAAAACCATCTATCGGCCACTATTTGATCTAAAGGAAAAATCTGTAAATGTAGTAAAATTCCAGTTGCTAACAAAAAAATAAAGAATAAAAATAGAGTAAAAGTTTTTTTGTTTTTTCCATATAATGCTTTTCCAAAGAAAAATAATAGTAATAGAATGGCGCTTATAAGAACAATCGAAAAATAAAATTATTAAAATTTGGACATTTTAATTAAACAATTTTGTTATAAAATTATTTTAAGAGGAAAAAAAAATATTTTTACAAAAAAATTTAGAAAAAATGATTA
>CAZITH010000005.1:11251-16124 GCA_964542125.1 uncultured Gammaproteobacteria bacterium
CGGAAAATAAAAATTGTTAAGACTTGGATATTCTACTAACCAATTTTGATACATAACTAGATTCAGAGGAAAAATAAATGTTTTTAGATAAAAAATTGTGATACTAGGAATATTTAGCAATCTGTTAAAAAAAGGTTCATTCATTACTGGGGATACAACAAGTGAATTAAAATATACGTGAGCAACAAAAAACCTTAACACAAGGTATCCTACAAGAACCCCTACGCTTTGAAGAATATATTTTTTAAGAATTTCTCTTTTGAAAAAATAAGCGAAAAGTGGCATAAGGGTAAGAAATAAAATTCCTGTTTCCTTTGAAAAATTGACAGGGTTAAAAAAAGGGGTATTAAGAAGTTATCATGCTTTGTTTTATTCATTACAAAGTAAAGCGCTAAAAGTCCAAAAGCCATGAAAAGTAGTTCTTGAAGTGATGCTATATAGGAAACGGCCTCCACATTCATAGGATGCGTTAGAAAAATGAGGGAAAGTGCAAGAGAAGAAGTTTTACTAAAGAATTTTTTAAAAACTAACAATAATATAAAAGAATTTGAGATATGAAGAAGTACAGAGGTTAAATGAAAAATAAATGGGTTTCCAGAGCCCACTAAATAAAGCAGCGCGTATGTAGATGTAGTAACCGGTTTATAATAATTGCTTGTTTGACCTGATCCTTTATCATCTAACGTTCCCCTGGAAAAGAAAGGCAGAATATTTATACTGTGGACATATGTATTGTCTCTAATTTGGGGAAGGTCATCTCCTACAAACCCGTTAAAAAGAGATTTGAAATAAATCAAAAACCCCAGAGATATTAATAAAACAAGAATTTTATTATCTGAAAGATTTCTAATAAGACCAAATAAATAATTCACTTCGTAACAATTATATTGTTATTGTTATATTATTCAAAGAAGTAAATTTATGTATTTTCTGGGTCGGCAAATACTAAAAGTCTTTGAAGATCAGTGCCAATTGGGGTGCAGGTTTGTAAAATGAGCTGGTTTTTATCTAGATTTTCTTTTAAGTAGCGTACTTCATTTGGCCAGACCACGCGTTTTTCGCGCACCTTATATATATACTTCTTACCGTTTTTATAAAGTTCTATCAGGTCTCCTTTTTTTAACTCGCCTAGTTTGTAAAATGCCACATTATATTGGGTTATATTCCAGGGAAGATCTGAGGAGTGGGAAAAAAGAAATATTGTTCCCTTTTCTCCTACATGTGAAGTTCCTTTTGCCTGTGCAACGCCTTTGAATAATTTTTCCCTATATTCTGTTTCATTCCACGGATTTACATTTTCTACTATGGGAGCTTGTGCGTGAATTTTTTGAATTTGTATAAATTCTCCGTTTTGAGGGATCTTTTTTAATGGGGGAGGGTCAAGGAATATATAAATTAATGGATAATAAATATAGAGTAGGGAAACTACAGCAATTAACATAAGTAGGTTTCCCGAAAGTTGGATGGCAGAAAGACTTTTTTGCTTTTTTTTCTTTTTTGCGCTCATGTGTGGTATTATACTGAATTTTGCTTGATAATTAAAGGAAATTTGAAAAAAATAGAGGATTTAGAAGGATATTTGAGAAGGGAAATTTACCTGTTTTTACCAGGTGCAATCCCTGACCGAAACCGCAGATACCAACCCATAAAAAACACTATTAAGTTTGCAATGGTAATTAAGAATAAAAAGTAGGATCCAGTTACCGGAAGAACTTGTCCTCCAGATGTGCTTGCTGAAACTCCTCCTGAAGAAGAGTTGTTACCATTTCCTCCTCCGCCACAATTTACCTGGCAGCCGCCGCTTTGTGGTCCAGGAGGTGGGGTAGGAGTTGGAGTAGGTGGAGGGTTATGATTTTCTTTCTCGCAATTACAGTCTGAGACATGCGCAAATGAAGAATTAATATTATCATTTACTATGGAAATCATATTCCACACATCTCCTGTAATAATATTTACATTTCCATTATTTCCATTTGCGCTATTTCCTCCAGTGTTAAGGTCTGCAAAGACATTATTTGAAAGATTTATGGAGTTATTTACTACAATAGAAACATTGTTATTATTTACATAATTTACCGTGTTGGTAGAATCTTTTCCATTTCCGCTTATAAGAAGTGATAAAGTGCTTTGAGAAGTAAAAAGATTAGTTACAGTGTTATTAATATTTTTATTCTCAATTTTTGTAGAGGAGTGGATATCTCCAGTTTTTATAGTAACGTCTCCATTATTTCCATTTGCAGTATTATTTCCGGTATTTGCATGGATAGTTACATTGTTTGTAATAGTTGCATTATTAGTTTGAACAGATGTAACAGTATTTGAATTTTCTACATTCGCATTATTTGTAGAATTTTCTCCGTTTCCTGAAATTTCTACCTTTGTTGTACTGTCACAGTTGCATGGAGTGTTGGCTGCAGTATTAGAATTAATATTCTCATTGTTTACTGTGGTAGCATTCTGAGCATTTCCAGTAGTAACAGTAGCGTCTCCTGTGTTTCCGCTTGCAGTATTTCCTCCGGTGTTTGTGTCTGTATTTACGTTATTTTTTACATCCGCATTATTATTTTGAGAAACATTGGTAGCTTGCTGAGTCTGAACTTGAACTTGAGAGGAAGAATTATCCCCATTTCCAACTATAGAAATCTCCTCAGCAATTGCTTGAGTTCCTATAGATAAAAATACAGGCGTAAGTACAGTAATAGACAGAAAAAATCTCTTTAACATATTTTATGAGCAGGAATGTAACTAATGGAGAGATTAGATGTTTTTCTTAGGCAGGAGATTTTTAAGAGCAAACAGCCTTTTTCTGAAAAGTAGCACTCCAGCAAGTGGAAGTACTGCAAGTACCCATGCTAGATTTAATGTGATTTGTTTTTTAAGACCTTTTGTAGAAGCTGCTTTAAATAAGCTATTAAGATTTGCAGCAGCATTTCCTTCAGTGTTCATGGCAAGAACAGTTCCATGAGCAGTAGAAGTTCCAGCATAGGTGGTGCCTGTTTTAGTGGTAACTGTTACCGTATTTGTTCCCCCACCATTTGATGCAGTGTTTGTGTTGTTATTATTAGAGTTATTGTTGGAATTATTGTTTCCAGAGTTTGAATTAGATGAGGCTGTGTTTTGGGACTTAGGTGCTTTTGGATGACCTGGTGTTACTAAATCTCCAAACCAGCTTCCAAATACATTTACTACTGTTACCATGAGTTTTCCATTTCCTTTAATGTTATTGTTTACAAAATTAACAAGGTTAGCAATTATTTTTGCGTCTCCTGTTGTTATATTATTTGATCCTGCAGTGTTTCCGGATGCGCTATTGTTTCCTGTGTTTGCTGAAAGGTTTACATTGTTTACAACGTTTGCATTATTTGTTTGAGTGGTTGTGTTGTTATTTGTTTGGTTTGCAGAAACATTATTTGTAGATCCTTGTCCATTATTGGTGTTTACTGCTGTGATGGAGCCATCTGGGTTTACTACAAACTCAGTTCCAGAGGAGCCAATCATGTTGGATCCATCCGGTGCTCCTACAATTTGTCCTACCCACTGGCCAGCTTTATTTACAATTGCAAGCCACCATGTTCCGCCATCTATATTCGTGTTTGCAATATTGAGAGTATTTGAATCTATGCTGGTTGAGCCGGTTGTAACAGTGGAGTTTCCGCCTGTGTTACCGTTTACAGAGTTGTTCCCTGAGTTTGCATCAAATACTAAGTTGTTTTGGATATTTGCGGTGTTTGACTGGAAGGTAGCGTCATTATTAGCAAGTGTTACATCAGAATTATTATTTGAGTTTTGTCCATTATTGCTGTTTCCTGCTGCAATATTATTAGTAGCGCAAGATGTGCATGCTGGTCCAGCAGCGCTTTCTGGAACTATAATGTCTCCTATTAAGTTTCCAAATACATTTACTACCCCTAACACTACGTTTCCTGCAATATTATTATTAAGAAACGTCAGAACGTTTCCGTCTACATTTGCATTTCCGGTTGTAGTTGTGCTGGTTCCTCCGGTATTTCCGTCTGTAGCATTGTATCCTGAGTTTGCAGAAAGAGTAAGATCAGACCCTACCGTTGCATTATTTGTTTGGAAGGTCGAGTTGTTATTTGTTGTGTCTGCGGAGGCATTGTTTGTAGAATTTTGTCCATTTCCTGTATTACCTACATTTGTGGATCCTGATCCTGTGCATCCTGCAACGCAGTTACTGCTTCCCGCTCCAAAATCTAATACCAAATCTCCCGTGTGATTATCTACTACGTTAAACTGGGTTACTGCAACACCGTCTACATTTGTGTTAACACCCGTTATAACTGTTCCTGTAACATTCGCGTCTCCTGAGTTTACAGTAGAATTTCCTACGTTTCCGGATGCGCTATTTCCTCCGGAATTTGAGTCAAGTGTAAGCCCGTTTTGAACATTTCCATTATTAGTTTGTGCTCCTGTATTATTATTGATTATTCCAGCAGATCCTGAGTTGTTAGAATTTTGACCATTATTAGAGTTGATAACACTTGCACCTGAAGTATCTGCCCCCGGGATAATGCCTGTATTTGTATTTCCGTTTGTAACAACTGCGCCGGAATTATTAGCCGTTCCTGTTGTAACAGTTGTATCTCCTACGTTTCCGTTTGAAGATGTTCCCGTGCCTGCCGGTGTTGAGGGAGTGTTAGGTGCTGGATTGGGGGTTCCGCTGGTATCTGTATTGGATGTGTTTCCAGTGTCAGTATTGTTTTTTGGCTTATTATGTTTTGGCGCATCTGGAGTAGGAGTAGGACTTACATTATTTATAGCAGGTGCAGAAGGCGCAGCAGGTGCAGTAGGAGCAGAGGGAGCGGTTGGTGCCGTAGGTGCAGTAGGAGCAGCAGGTGCAGAGGGAGCAGCT
>CAZITH010000006.1:0-15616 GCA_964542125.1 uncultured Gammaproteobacteria bacterium
AGACGAAAATGAGGAGTACGAGATTCAAAACGAAAATCTTTTTACAAAATGCGGCTGGTCACCATTTGCGAAACGGAAAATGTACGGACGCGTTAAAAAAGTAACGCTTCGCTCAACAACAGTTTTTGAAAACGGAAAAATTTTAGTAGAACCAGGATTTGGAAAAGTTGTTACTCCTGAAGTATAATTACCAAAATGGATAATGTTGTAGAAATATTAAAAAAAGTTGGAGCCATTATTACAGATGATCATTTTGTGTATACCTCCGGAAAACACGGCTCAGTGTATATAAATAAAGATGCGCTCTACCCTCATACAGAAGAAACCTCCCAGGTAGGAATGCTTTTTGCAAAAAAAGTTGAAGCGCTAGATATAGATGTAGTAGGACCTGCGCTAGGTGGAATTATTTTATCCACTTGGACTGCGTATCATCTGTCTTCTTTAAAACACAAGGAAATTCTAGGGGTGTATACAGAAAAAGATGAGAATAAAAACCAAATATTCACGAGAAATTATGACAAGCTCATTAAGGATAAAAATATTTTAGTGATAGAAGATTTAACTACAACCGGCGGATCAGTAAAAAAAGTGGTGGATACAGTAAGAAATGCTGGAGGGACAGTAGTTGCAGTATGCACTATGGTAAATAGGGATCCTAAAAACGTTACATCAGATTTTATAGGTGCACCTTTTATGTCTTTAGGAATAGTTCCTGCTGAAGCATGGGATGAGACAAAATGTCCACTTTGTAAAGAAGGAAAACCAATTAATACTACTGTAGGCCACGGGAAAAAATACCTAGAAGCAAAAAAGAAGATTTAATTTCTTTTTTTAACCTCTTTTTTAATTTGAATTGCAAGGCCCGGATTCCACATAGCTCCTGTTGCAGAAAATACCGCGTCAGCTCCTGCTTTCTGATATTCTATGTAATCTTCTGGTGTTGTAACCCCACCAACTCCTTCAATAGAAAATTTGTAACCCTTTTCATCTCTAATTTTCTTAAGCCTTCTTACTGTATCCAATCCTGCCCATTTAATAACTGAGCCGCATACTCCACTTTTAAGTCTCATGGGGCTTCCAGGAAGTGCTTGGTTTCCGTTTCTATCTACAATAGGAGCGGCAATTGTGTTTATTGCAGAAATAGAATTTGCGTATTCGTTTGCGATTTCAGAAAGCAACTCTAGATCTTTATCTTCTTTATAGTAACCAACTTTAAGAATTAACGGAGTATTATCTATTACTTCTCTAATTGCCTCACTGACTTTTCTGGTTGTTTCTAAGTTGTAGCAAACAAGACCCTCATTCCCAATATTAGGGCAAGATAAATTAACTTCTAAGATTTTTGCTCCCGTTTCATGTGATAATTTTGCTGCTAATGCAAAATCCTCTACTAATTCCCGCTCTGTTTGATCAGGACGAACTGTTCCCATAAAACTTAATACCATAACTTGTCCTTCACCTGCATAGAAAACGGCTTTTCTTGCATCCTCTTGCCAAACAGATGCTTCTTTAGACGGAACTCCAAACGAGTTTGTTATAGAAATTGGCTCTTCATATGTTTCATCTGCAATTAACGGTTGTTGTGCTCGCTCTAAAGTTAAATCTTCTTTTAAATGAACCCCTAAAACGTTTGGAAAAGGGTGACAAGGAAAAACACCACTTCTCACAGTTTTATAGACAGGGATATCAAATCCTTTCTCAAACGCTGCTTTTACAAATTTACTATTTAGCAATGGACCTGCTGGAATCCCAAACGGAAGATTTACTTTATGTCCTAAAAATTCATATTGAAGGGGAGCAAGTGGATCTTTAATTTTCTTCCCATCAGCAAAAGATCCAAATGGACCCTCTGCATAATTTTCATCGTAGCTCTTTAATGGATCATAAAACGGAGTGTTTAGCATTATCGTGATTATATCAGAGTAATAATTCACATTCCAATAACCTCGTGGTATACTCGTTGGTATGACGTTTAAAGAAAAATTGAACGCGGCAATAGAAAAAAATAACTCACTTCTTTGTGTGGGGTTGGATTCAGAATTAGATAAACTTCCAGTGGAATTTAAATCTTTAAAAAATCCTCAATTTGAATTTAACAAATGGATTATCAGTGAAACATTTAATTTAGTTTCAGCATATAAAATAAACTCTGCGTTTTATGAAGCCCGAGGAGCAGAGGGAATAAAAGAGCTTAAGCAAACGTGCGAGTATATTCAATTAAATCATGCAGAAATTCCTGTTATTTTAGATGCAAAACGAGCAGATATTGGCAACACTAATAATGGATATGTTTTATTTGCGTTTGATTATCTACGTGTTGATGCAATAACTCTGCATCCATATTTAGGGAGTGAAGCCATAAAACCTTTCTTAGAAAGATCTGACAAAGGAATTATTATTCTTTGCAGAACTTCTAACCCAGGGGCAGGAGAATTTCAAGATTTAGAAATTGAAAATATACCTTTTTATATGCATGTTGCAAAAAAAGTTTCCAGTGAATGGAATACAAATAATAATTGTATGTTAGTAGTGGGCGCAACATATCCAGATGAAATGAAAAAAATAAGAGAAGTCGCACCTGACATGACATTTCTTGTTCCAGGAATAGGTGTACAAGGAGGAGATCTAGAAAATACTTTAAGGAATGGATTAGATAAAAATAAAAAAGGTCTTATCATCCATTCAGCAAGAGGAATTATTTTTGCAGATGATCCCGGAGAGGAAGCCCAAAAACTCAGAGATGAAATTAACAGGTATAGATAATTTATATCTTTTCTTTAATTTGTCGCTTTGATCTGATTGCATGCCTGCCCTTCGTCAGGAGGGGAAAATCGAGTAAGTGAACGCCAGGAATGGGGAAAATGTAAGGAATAAAATGACGAATCATGGCCCATTCAGTGAACGCACGAGATTTGAAAAGCATGAAGATCAATCGCGACAAGAGTTTTTACTCCACTTTTGACGGCTCAAAAGTGGAAAAATATACGCTTACTGAATTTTAATTCACTTTTTACTGTCAAAAGTGGTAATTATTATGAGGTCCCGAAAAAAATACTTTCCCCTACTCTTTTTAGGATTACTTTCACTTCTTGGCGTAGTGTTTTATATTTTTTTAATTGACCCTTCTGTACCTTATGAAGCAGGGAACGTGACCTTTTCTCCAGTCATTTTTTTCTTTATACTTTTAGTGATTTGTCTCTCCTGTTTTTTTTCTTTTTTTTTAAAAAACCTAAGACGAGGAATTCTTATTTCTATTTTTCTCTCCTCTATTCTTTTATTAAAATTTTTTGGGTATCTAAATATTTTTTCTGTGGGAATTATTTTTGTAATCACAGTTCTTCTGGAATTAGGGTTTAAGAAAAAATAACAAGAGATTGAGCTTCCAGCCTCAGTTTGGTACAATTCTTGAATGAGTCAAAAATTTCTCCTAACTAATGCAATTCCCTATGTAAATGCAAAACCTCATGTAGGTCATGCGTTAGAATTTGTACAGTCTAGCGTTATTGCAAAGTATCATAAGCTTTTAGGGGAAGACGTTTTAACGCTTTGCGGCGGAGATGAAAACGCAATAAAAAATGTGCAGGCAGCAGAAAAAGAAGGAAAAAATATTCAAGAATTTATAGATTCAAATACAAAATTATTTGAGGAGCTTGCAGAAAAACTGGACGCAAAATTTGATGTGTTTCAAAAAGGCTCAGACCCAAACCACTATAAATCTTCTCAAGAGTTATGGGAATTGTGTGACAAAAACGGAGATATTTATAAAAAATCGTATACGGGTTTGTACTGTGTAGGATGCGAACAGTTTTACGAAAAAGAAGAGCTAAATGAAAACGGGGAATGCTTTGAACATCCTGGAAAAAAATTGGAAGAAGTAGAAGAAGAAAATTATTTTTTTAAATTATCTGCCTATGAAAAACAGATTCTAGAGCTAGTTAAAAATGATGTAATAAAAATAATTCCCCAATCAAGAAAAAACGAGGTCTTATCATTTGTTGAACACGGCTTACAGGACATTAGTATAAGTAGGTCAAATAAACGCGCAAAAAACTGGGGTGTTCCTGTCCCAAATGACGAAACTCAGCGAATGTATGTATGGTTTGACGCATTAAATATTTATCAGTCAGGAATTGGATTTTCCATAGACGAGGAAAAATATAACAAATGGTGGCCCGCTGACGTTCATGTGATAGGAAAAGGAATTATTAGGTTTCACGCAGTATACTGGCCAGCATTTTTATTATCCGCAGGACTTAAACTTCCTAAAGAACTTTTTGTTCATGGTTACTTTACGGTAGACGGTCAGAAAATGTCAAAAACATTAGGAAACGTAATAGACCCTATTGAGATGATAGAAAAATACGGTGTTGACGCGCTGCGGTACTATTTACTTTCTCAAATTCCCGCTACCGGAGATGGGGATTTTTCAGAGCAAAGACTGAAAGAAATTTATAATTCAGATCTGGCAAACGGGTTAGGAAATTTAGTTGCGCGCGTTTCAAAACTTTGTGAAAAAACTAACATTCAAGGAATTAAAAGAACAGAATTTACACTCTCAGCCCAAACAGCATTGGAGCTTTACAGTTTTCATCTAGCGCTAGAGGCAATCTGGTTACGAATAAAAAAACTAGACCAATATATAAATGAAAATGAACCATGGAAGGAAACAAATGAAAAAAAACTTTTAGAAATTTTAAACTATTCTGTAGAACAAATTTCTGAAATAGCGTTTGATCTACAACCGTTTTTACCTCAAACTGCTGAAAAAATTATAAAACAATTTGGCGCAGATAAAGTTTCTTCTTCAGCTCCCTTATTCCCACGCTTAAGCTAATTCTCAAACTTTTGTGAAAACTCTGCTTGACAAAAGCAATGTGAAAAGTGTGTAATAAATGTACACATGGTTCGTGTTATAGAAAACCCGCCATCCAGCAGCGAACGGTTTATATCTTTTTTTAAAAAGAAAAGTTCATACTCCTTTCTTATACTACTTTTTCTTGTTGTTGCTACGTTACTTACTTTCAAGCAGCTCCACCTTATCCAAGACTTGAGGCAGCAAGCAGCATATGATCCCTCAACCCATACTTTTCTTGCAACTTTTGACGGAAATCCCGCATCACCCACCAAATGGAGCGATGTTTCTGAACTGGAGAATTTTGACGTTGCTATTCATAGCCGAGATCAAGGAACATGGCAGAATCTTGAAGAGATGGATGCAGATCATGGAACGGATTGTGCAGCATCAACAGATAACTCACTGTTTCCTCAACATCATATAGCAGGCTCCTATCCTGATTCAATATTTCTTTGCAAAAACCACATCATGACCTCAATTAAGGCAGGGGGATATGGAGAAATCATCCTCACCCCAGCTGCGCGTGCTGACTGGTCAAACGGAACAGCAACGATCAGCGTAGATGTTTCAACTTACCGCTCAAGCGGACGCGATTGGTGGGGACTAACAATATCTCCATATGAAGAAAATCTTGTACTTCCTCTGGAAAATTGGCTACCAGACTTAGATGGATACCCTAAAAATGCAATACATTTTGTCACTGACGGAGGATCGGGCACAATAAAAGCTGAACAAATTGCAGATGGAACAGAAAATGATGTTTCTGACATTTGGTGGATAGGCTTAGACAACCTTGGAATCCCCCAATCCAAAGCTAACAGAAGTCATTATGTATGGACTATTAGTAAAACTCATATTACAGCTGGAATTGAAACACCCGCAACGAACGGAGCTTGTCCCACTACAGATTGGAACTTAATAAATTCAACATGCACATTTAATTGGGTAAATAAAGATCTTCCCACACCGTTAACATGGAACCAAGGGATTGTTCAATTTGAACATCATTCTTATAATCCTGAAAAAGACTGTAATGTTGCAAACCCCCCCAGTCAAGCTGGAACTTGTAAGGCAGGTACATGGCACTGGGACAATTTTAAAATTACTCCGTCAGAACCATTTACAGTTATTAAAGGAAGTCCTGTAAGACTTGAAGGGTCAAATACAGAAACTGTCACCGCTAATTTTCCCACGCCTGCACCTGCAAACTCTTATCTTCGTTTTGCTGCAGTTTGCAGAGTTGATATTTCTCTTAATAATGGTGTTTTTCAACAGGCTTCAAATATGGCAACAACAAAACATGCTGCTGGTGATTTTGACACAAACCAAGGAACAGATCATTCATACTTCATTCCTGTTCCCCAGGGAACAAATCAAGTGGCGTTCAAATTCCATCCAGATGGTTGGTATACTAATTGGCCATGTCTTGTAGAAGATCCAGCGCTATGGTCTTCTTCAGTTAATGCTGGTGTTCCTACAGGCACTGTTCCATCCCCCACTAATACACCGTCCATTCAGCCAACATCTTCTCTTACACCTAGCGCTGCTGCAACCCCAACTACTATTCCTATTGCTGTTAAGTCTAGTATTATTGACGGAAGCACGTTAACAGGAAACGTTATGTGGAAAGCTGACACAACTGGTTTTGATATTTCTAAAGTTGATTTTCTTATAGATGGAGTTCTCAAATGGACTGAAAATACTGCTCCATACCAATTCAACGGTGATCCAGATGGAGTATTAGAAACAACTTTATTAACAAACGGTTCACATACCTTCATGGTTAAAGCTACGTCATCAAGTGGCGCGGTTTCAAGTTCATCTTCCACTGTTACTGTTTCTAATATTTCTACCACACCCACATCTTCTCCCACCCCTATACCTTCATTTACAAGCAGCGCAGCTGGACCATCTACCGTAATTACCGGGAATTCATTTACTATTAACTCTACTGTTACCAGCTCAACTTCGTTTACGGGAAATGTTATTGTGTCATTGTTTGATCCAAATGGCGTACAGAAAGCAACACAGCAATATTCTTCTCAAAATTTCAGCGCAGGACAAGCAAAGTCTTACAGTATTCCGTGGCAGCTTCCAACAAATTCAGCTACTGGACTATACACAGTTAAAATTCAGATTACAGACAGCACAAACACCCTCTTCCATTACAACAGTAATGCTTTAACTTTTGTGGTTGAGGCACCCACACCCACCCCTATCCCGACAGTTGTACCCACAGCTGGAAGCTGGAAAGGGGAATACTTTAACAACAGAAATCTTTCAGGAACACCAGTATTAATACGTAATGATCCAGCCATTAACTTTAACTGGGGGCTTTCCTCTCCTGCGTCAAACATTCCTGTTGATAACTTCTCAGTAAGATGGACCAAACAAGAAGTATTTACCGGTGGAGCATATACATTTACCGTAAGTAACGACGACGGTATGATTATTTCTGTAGATGGATCTGTAATCTACAACAATTGGAAAGACCAAGGAGCTAGAGCAAGAAGGTTCAATGCGGGAATATCAGCAGGAAGTCATATCATGACCGTATTGTATTATGAACATGGAGGCTACGCCGTTTCTAAAGTTTCCTGGAAGAAGAGATAAAAAAAAGCCTCCGGACGTATCCGAAGGCCTTTAAGCGAATTTATTGAAGACGGTCACATTTTACTTAAGAGATTTTTGTTTCTTAATCACTTTAATCTTCTTGGGTTCTTTCTTTTCTACTTTTTTAAAAGTCAATTTTAATATCCCGTCTTCTAAATCTGCCTGAGGCTCAGTATCTTGAACTACCCCTTCAGGAAGTCTGAAAGAATAATTATATGAAGTATTTAAGGAAGACATGAAGTAACGTCTTTTATCTTTATCTTCTTTATCTTCCTGATTTGCAGCTGAAACTCTTACCACCCCATTCTCAAACGTTACATCAATCTTATCTTCTGGAATTCCAGGCAGAGCAGCTTCTGCAATTATTGCTGCTTCTGTCTCATAGAGGTTGAGACCTTGTCCCATAAGTCTTGAAACTCCGGGAATTGTAGGGAGTTCAAAATCGTCTTCAAAAAAGCGTTCTATATTCCAAGGATTCCATCTTATTATTGCCATTTTATTCACCTCCATTCTTTTTTCTGTCAGCTAAAATATAATAAGAAAAAAAGAATGATCCTGCTTGCCCTGAGTACCTTTAGGGAGTCCCGAGGGCCGAAGGACAACTTTATTATTTTATTGACAGTTGCTTTCCGACTTAAGAATTTATACATTATCACTCTATCATATGTACTGCTAATTTGTCAAGTCTTTGGAGTTCTTGTTTCACAAATTACACTCTGATATTATTGATAAGAATGAAACCATGAAGAAAAAAATAGTTGGACTTTTAGCAATACTTATTATCTTTGCAGGGTTTTTTCTCTTATTCCAGGTGCTAGGAAGGATTCTTCCCAAGGGAAAAGGAGCTTTACAGGTAACCAGTAACGTTGTTGCAAAAGTTCTTCTAAACGGAAAGGATATAGGAACAACTCCACTTTGTAAATGTGAGATAACAGACCGGATTGACGAGGGAACATACACGATACAGTTAATTCCCCAGGATAATTCAGATTCTTTTATAACTAAAGTCCAGGTTAATAAAGGAGTTCTGACCGCACTAGATAGGACATTTTTACCGGGTTCATTTGCAAGTTCTTATACACTTCTTTTAGAGAAAAATTATTCTAAAGATGCTGATCTGGCAATCTATTCAATACCAAGCGAATCCTTAGTTACTTTGGACGGAAATGATGTAGGTGTCACTCCGCTTACGCTTAAAAAGATTACTGCATCTGAACATGAAATTGAGATACAAAAAGGAGGGTATGGGAAAAAAACTATTAGACTGCGTGCTGTTCCAGGGTATAAATTAAAAGTTCAAGCACTTTTAGGAACGCTTCCAGCAAGTGGTGAAATCCTTCCAGGCTCTGAAAGTTCGCCTACACCTACCCCCACAGCTTCACCCAAAGATACAGTAACCATTCTCTCAACCCCTACTGGATTTTTACGTGTAAGAAAAGATGCAAATATAAATTCAGAAGAAATTGGAAGGGTAAAACCTAACGACACATTAACGCTTATTTCTGAACAAACAGGATGGTTTGAAATTCAACTGCCTGATGGAAAGCTCGGGTGGATCAGCTCTGACTTTGCCAAAAAGAATACTGCACTTACTCAATAACGTAAATCACAAAAACCACTAAAACAGCCCAGATTATTACAGAAGCAAGAAGTGACTTATCGGATAAAAGTACGCGTTCAGGACTTTCACCTTCGCTTTTCTCATAAATATCCTGAATATACCTCATCACCCCATACGTTACCGGCAGTATTGTAATCATGAGCCATTTCCTCTGTAAATAATCTGGTAAAAACTGGGGGAGAAATATATCAGGGACTTTTATTCCTCTCGTTGACTCTAGAAACGTAAAAAGAGAATAAAACACTAATGTAGAGGTGGCAAACATAATTGAGTAAGAATCTAACAGCCTCTCGGAATAGTGAGTAAGGCTTTTTCTTACATCCGCAATATGTGATCCAGTAATGTTTTGAAGAAGCGTTAACTCAGACCTTCTCTTGCCAACTGCCAAAAATAGAGAAAGAGAAATTGTAGTTAAGAGTAACCAAACTGAAATATGATATCCAGACAATACTTCACCTGCAAAAATCCTTAAGATGTATCCTGAAGCAATAAAAAGAATATCAAATATAACTATTCCTTTGAAAATAATTGAATAGAGAAGTTGTATAAGTAAATATACTAATGCAATTAGAAAGAAAAATAGTGAAAGCTCAAAAGAAACTGCAAATGAGATAGAGATTAAAATAAAGAAAATAATTAATGCATGGGTTTGTGATATTTTACCGCTTGCAATAGGCCTTAGTTTTTTGAAGGGATGCTTTTTGTCTTTCTCAACGTCCAAAATATCATTAATTATATAGGTAGAAGAAGCAATCATGCAGAATGCTACAAAACCTAAAAAAACTTTAGAGAAAATGTCTAAGTCAAAAAGTTGTCCACCAAAAACCGCTGCAGTAAAAAGAGCAAGATTCTTCATCCACTGACGCGGACGAAGGAGTTTTAGTTGATAGTAGAAAAAGTTCATATTTTTTCTTCTCTTGTGAGAAATTTTAACCCAAGTATTATTCCTCCCACTAACACGAGCACTAGTAGTATAGCAAATAATTTCCCTTTACTTGATAAGTTGAGAGAAATTATTCCAAGAACTAAAGACATAATCCAATAAAATATTGCAATACTTCTTTGACCAAAACCAAAACTTAACAAGAGATGATGAAGATGCCCTTTGTCATGCCAAAACGGAGATCTCTTAGACAGTACTCTTCGTATTACAGTAAATAAAGCATCTGCTGTAGGAATGCCCATCACAAGTATTGCTGTTGCCAGTTTTACTCCGGAAAGTATAGATAAAACTCCAATTAAAAAACCCAGAATGGTTGCGCTATAGCCGGGAAAAATTTTTGCGGGGAAAAAATTGAAGAATAAAAAACCAATTGCTGCTCCAGCTGTAATAAAAGAAAGCTGTGCTGAAATAACATTATTCTGCTCAATCATGGGAAAACGCAGTGACGCAATTCCAATAATAATTGCAGATATTGCTGCTATTCCAGGCATTTGACCATCTACCCCTTTACTCCAATTCAACATGTTCATCACCCACACTATCCAAATTACTGCAAATAACTGTGGAAGAAAATATTGTTGAAAACTTCCAAAATGCAGTATTCCTCCTAAAGGATTTGTAACATAGGGAATATTTACTCCTAATAAAACCACAAATAATGCTGCAAGAATATTAGAAACAAATCTCAAATATGGTGATAAGTCATATCTGTCGTCCAAAAGACCTACTAAAACAACCAAAAAACAGCTAAATAAAATTATAAAAAGTTGATAGGTATGAGGAAGAAAAAATAGCGCTGAAATAACAATGCCCAATAAAATCCCTAATCCTCCGGCTCTAGGAATTATTTTTTTATGAATTATTGCCGGATGTTTATGTTTTTTAGGATCATCTACTAACTTAAATTTTTTTGCAATTTTTATTACAAAAGGTGTGAAAAAAATTGTTAAAAATAAAGATAATAAAAAAGGGTAAACAAATAAAACATTAAACATGTTAAAAGACAAGAAGAATAATTTGAATAAATGCAATTAGAGCTAAAATTACTGCCAGTAAAATATTTACTGACAACATTCTGGCAAGAATAGTATATCTTTTATAAAGTTTATTTGTTAAAAACAAATTAAAAAGTGATATTACAATTAAAAATGCTGGAACTAAAAAGATAATCTGCACGGGAACAAGCCTAGATCTACCCCATGGAAGACTATTAAATAATGGCACTATAGGAGGAAATTTCCCGTATTGAAAACTAAATAAAATCATGAATAAAACAAAAAGTCCCGCCGAAGAAAAGAAGGAATATTTTAATGCGTTGTCATGAAGAATAAGATTAGTAAATTTTTTCATATACTTGCACGTCTTGAATAGAGTATTTGTGATTATATCCTCTTAGAAAGTTTTGCACAACAGATTTGTCAGTAGAAATAATAAATTTAGGTTTTTTATCCTCTATTGCATTTTTCGTTTCTGCCACAGCATTTGGATAAAAATCAATATGATACGCAACAATATACCTACCTGGTGGAAGTTTATTAGAAAGATAATAGATCTGAGCACTGTTAGAAACAACTAGAATTTCATCATCTTTTTGTGTGTTCATGTTTATAAATCTAGCAATATCATAATTCCTGGGCGTAGACCTATCAAAAAATGATTGAAAATCATCAGTGCTTTTCTTTGAAAAGACATAGTCGTAATAATTTTTATAATAAGGCACAATTTTTTTGTAAAAATTAAAATTAAACCAGAATAACAATATAACTATAAGAAAAATTATTGCATGAAAAAAGGCTAACTTTCCTTTATGAAATATGTATCCTAAAAGTAATGAAACTGCAGGAAGTGCAAGCAGCATATAATGCGTGTAGGGTCTCCCTGAAAAAAATGAACTGAACACACTAAAAAGAAACCATATATATACTATAACTCCGGACGGCCCAAGTTTTTTCTTTATAAATTGCGTTCCTATAATACCCGCAAGAAGAAGGAGAATTTTAATAATGAGAAATCCCTGGGGAATAATAAAACTATTCCCGTAGTTAACATATCCAATATTTTGTGAGAATGTTGCTCTCATAAAATCTGGAAGTGCACCTGCAATTAAAAAAAATAAAAGAATAAGAAAAATAGGAATACAAAATGAAAGTATAAATATAAAAATGTATTTAAAATCAGAGAACAATTGCTGAAGGTTAAGTATTTTTTTAAGTGTGTCTTTTAAATTAAGATCAAAGTACCTCAGGAAGAAAACTATTGTTAAAAAGGCAGTTAAATCAAATACAGCTACAATTTTTGTAAGAAATGACAAAGATAACAAAAGTCCTGCGTAAATTGGGAGAATTTTTTTTGATTTACTTGTAACGTGAAGAAGAATATACAAAGAAAGTAGTGTTGGAAAAAGCATAAAATTTTCTGCATTTGCAATATTCCCCTCTAATAATGGCAGCCCAAAAAGTACTGTGAAAAATGTAGTAGATAAAATTACAGAAAAGTTAGATTTTTGAAATAACGTTTTTGCAAGAATATAGAATATAATGACGGCACCTACTCCAAAAATAAGCGACAAGAGTTTTATAAGAAAAAGATCACCGTCAACTAGAGCGTAATACAGATATAAAATTGGCGGTTTATTATCCCAAATCCCTTTATAAAGAACTCTTCCATGGAGAACTGCTCTTCCCATGATCTGGTAAATAGCCTCATCTCCGTACCAATCAGGCTCAAACAGAGAAGGAATTCTTAGTAAAATAAATATAAAAACTGCACCTACAAGGAAAAAATAATGAAGATCTGGTTTTACTTCTTTTTTATAAAGTATTCTAAATAAATCCATACCTAATTAATTCTACACTTTCTTTGAACCTTTTAGGAGTGCATTCCCATTGCGGGACGAGCACCGCAAAGTTACACCTTCTCAGTTACCTTTAGGATCGCAGTCCCGCTTTCACGGGACGAGAACCGCAAGGTGACGTTCTTACTACTTATACTTTTTCCGTCACCTTATACTCCATTCTCTTCCCTCTAATAAGCTGTA
Source organism: uncultured Gammaproteobacteria bacterium (assembly GCA_964542125.1). Classification (GTDB taxonomy): domain Bacteria; phylum Patescibacteriota; class Microgenomatia; order Levybacterales; family GWA1-39-11; genus JAGORM01. The sequence continues at coordinate 13,070 of CAZITH010000006.1, forward strand.
CATGTGAAATAAGTGCAGGAATGGTTGACAAGAAAAGACCTGCTATAGGCATGAGGATAAACTCAAGTGGAAACATGAATTGTTTCATCTTGGGGGGTTTGGCATATTTATGGGATCTTAAGTCAAAATCTACATAAATCATAATAAAAAGTGCAAATAAACAAATTGTTAGGATAAATCCGGAAAGATGAGGGAGTGTATATCCTAAACTAGATCTAGAAAATACGGGGTTTAAAAATACAATTGCATTTGCAGCAACAGTAACTAAAAACCAATTCACAGGCCACAAAATATGATCAAGCATTACGTTAAAAACTAAATACGTTTTTCTTAGAAATGGCACATCTTTTACTGTTAACCACCACTTAAGAAATACAGCGTCATCAGAAATCCCCCAAGACCATCTACGCTCCTGATTATACTTATTCATAAGGCTTCCAAAATACGTCAAAGACTGTGGACAGTCCATAGAGGTTTTAAGAAAAATTGGTGTAACAACAATTTTCCCTTTTTTAGCAAAAAAGGCTTTAAAAAATATTCGGTAGTCTTCTGGTATCACATCTGTATCCCAAAAATCTATATCTTTTAAAAGCTTTAATGACAACGTATAGGTAGAATTAGGAATAAGACGAAGATGCTGTACTAAAAGAGAAGTTCTTATAAGACTTCCAAAGAATGCAATAACCCTGGTTCCTGCTGGAACTTTCCAGAAATTATTGTAGTAAACATTTGCAGACTGGAAAAAGGAAATTTCTCGGTCAGAATGTTTTAAGAATGCATATGAAACATTTGCAAAGTACTGCTCATCAAAAATACTATCCGCGTCAGCAGACGTTATAGTCATATAAGAAGGGTTAAGCCCTCTTTCTTCAACAAGCATTTTGTATGCCTCTTTTCCTGCATATGCTTGATTTGAGGCTTTTCCTTTTGCTTCTCCTGGAATGTCTGGATGATATGTTGCGTGAAATGTTTCAAAGTGTTTTTTAAAGTTTTCTGCTAGCTCTTGTGCTTTTTCTTTTGCGTTTTCTTCACGCTGTTCAAAGGCTAAAAATATATGAAGCCGTTCGTGGGGGAATGTCTGATTTTTAAGGCTATTTAATGTTTCTGTAAGTTTATGCAAAGATTCTTTATAAGTTGGGATTACAACAATATGATGAACCTTTTCAAAATCTTTTTCTTGTTTTGCAAGCAAAACCCAATCTGTTTTTTCAGAGTCTTTAATTTTCCTGGAAGCTAAAAATGAGCAGATTGCAAGATTTAATGATTTGTATAACCACCAAATATCAAAAAAAATTATAAAGTATGCAAGAAACGCAGGAAAAAAAAATGCGCCCCAAAATGGAACGCTTATAAGAAAAACGGCTATAACAGGCGGAATTATCTCAAGAAGCCTTAAAGACTTTCTGGGATATCTAGTAAATAATCTATTGGCCGTTTTGTTTATCATATACTTTAAAGACTTTTGCAAAGTTTCGCTCAGTTTGCGCTTCTACTTCTTCAAAAGAAACACCTTTAATTTCTGCAATTAGTCTTCCTACAATTATAACATTTTTAGGCTCATTACGACTTCCTCGAAGTGTTTGCGGGGATAAAAAGGGACTATCTGTCTCAGTTAAAATCCTATCTAAAGGCGCGTACGCAACTAGATTAGATAAAGGCGTGTCTTCACCTGGCGGAACACCCTTATAGGAAATATTCCCATCAAATCCCAAATAAAATCCTGCATCTAAAACCTTACGAGTAAAAGAAGTAGACCCAGAAAAACAATGAAACATTCCTGGAGGATCTTGAAGTTTATCTTTATAGTCTGAGAGTATACTTAAGGTATCATCCCATGCAAGACGCGTATGAATTTGCAGCGGTAGCTTAAGTTTTATAGATAATTCTATTTGTTTTCTAAACGCGTCTTCCTGTAAGTCTTTTGGAACAATTCCGTTAGTTCTATAATTCCAATAATCCATTCCCACCTCTCCAATACCAATCACTTTTGGATCTTTTGCAAAATTTTCAAGCTGAATCAACCAGTCAGAAGGAAGTAAACCCTCATATTTTTCATCCGACTTATCAGCATGGTGAGGATGGATTCCTACTATTGCATAGAGGTTTTCAAATTTTTGCGCCAATTCTACAGCTAAACGAGATGATGGGACAGAGGTTCCAGTGTTTACTATAGTGGACACACCCGCATCCCGTGCACTTTTTATAATTTCTTCATAATCGTTCTCAAATTTATGGAAATTTAAATGGCAATGCACATCAACCATTTCTTCATTATAACTCACTATGTATAATAGGAAGATGAGTAATTATCAAATAGCTGAACTTATTGGGTACATAGCAGCAATTCTAGGGATTTTTAGCTTTCTTCCCCAAGCATATGACATCTGGAAAACTAAAAATACGAAAAGTATTTCACTACTGACATTTTCTCTGATTGTAGTTATTGCTTTACTGTGGATTATCTATGGTTTACTTCTTTTCGCTGCCCCCATTCTTCTTGTAAATATAGTTGTCTTCTTTGTTGCGTTATATATAGTTACCATGAAG
>CAZITH010000007.1:0-15563 GCA_964542125.1 uncultured Gammaproteobacteria bacterium
TAAACATAGAAAAAGCTTGAAAAATAGATTCTATTAATCCCTCCGTCCCATTTTTATATCCGCCTTCTTGTATATAAGACCTAAAAAAACCCGTGGACATAACTCGTGGGAATCTCCACCATGACATTTTAGGATGGTGTGATTCAAGTCTTAATTTTGCTTCTACATCTGACCATGTGTTTGTTTTTTCTACCATTTGCTCTAAGTTTCTATGCGTAAAGTGTAGAATTGGAGAATTAATTTCTCCAAATTCCCCGGAGGCTCTGGGTGTTTCATGCACAACCCCAAACCACTCCTTTAGTTTATCTTTATAAAATAATCTTTGAACTTTGTCTTGAAAACCCCAATCTTTTTGTAGATAAAAAGTTTTTCTTTTAACAAAAAATCCCGCAATTTTTGATTCTTTATCATACGAAGAAATAATACTATGTACTTCTTTTTTGAAGTCAGGTGTTATTCTCTCGTCAGAATCTAAATAAAATACCCACTCACAGCTAGATTTACTCTTTCCAATATTTCTTCGTTCTGAAAAACTCGCTTCTTTGTTCTGGAAAATTTTTGCTTTAAATTTTTTTGCAATATCTAAAGTTTTATCCGTGGAAAAAGAATCTATAATAATAATTTCTTCTCCAAAATCAGAAAGGCTTTTTAAACAATCTTCAAGAACATCCTGACAGTTATACGTTAAAATGATAGTTGAAATAGGTTTCATTTCCTTTTTTTATATATGAGAAGAAATATCATACCAATAATGCCAATTATAGCAGCATAAACTCCATATCTAAAACTTTTAGGTCTGTAAGTAAAAGTAACTTCATGTCTGCCCTCTGGAATTTTTACACCTCTAAACGTATAGTCAGTTCTAAAGATATGAGTTTCATTTCCATCTATTTTTGCTTCCCAACCTGGATAATACGAATCTGTTAAAACTAGAAATGATGAAGCGGTAGAAACCGTCTGAATTGCAATAAAGTTAGGAGTATACTTTTTTATCTCTACACTTCCCCCATTATTTTTTTCAAATGATATGGGCTCTTCTGTCACTGCAGTATCTGAAAGGTTTATATTTGAACCAAACATACTGGATAAAATTTTTTCATCTTGTGTTTCAGTAATTATGTTTTTGACTAAAAATGCCCTAGGGAAGGCGTTTGTATTTTCTAGAACCTGATAAACTTTGTCATCAAAAAGTAATTTCACACTCTTAGAATCATACTTCCAAAAAGGAAATTCCCACACGTTTTGGCCATCTGAAATCTTATGAATTATGTATTTTATTCCCAGCAAATTTGCTCCTTCCAAAGAGTATTTTCCTTGCTTTGGAAATGAAACTCCTGATCTTTCCGAATTTTCCAACTTCCCTTCAGAAAGATATTCTATAAATTGTCCATACCGCTTTATATAAAGAGCATCATAGCCTTCTACCCCGGGCAGATTAAAATAGTTCGAGTCTTCAGCGCCAAAATTTCCAAACACTCTATTATACCCAGCAATTTTTTTAAAATATGAAGTCACCGGAACTGCTGGATATACCAGTGATTTAGGATCATAAGGCAGCCACTTCATGGAAAATCTTAGCATCTCAAATGAAATTAGAATAAGAAGAATGAATAAAAAAACTTCTATTTTTCTTCTTGCTTTTATAAAATGTAAACAGGCAATTAAAAAAAGTAAGATAACTAACAAAATAGTTGGGAATTTTAAATTACTTTTTGCAATAGCAGAAAATTCGCCGGAAAAACCAATATGAAATTGCGGCAAAATCCAGAGGATTAAAAGAAGCGCTAAAAATATTCCGGTAACTAGATAGATTTTTCTGAACTTGCCCTTTGAAAAATCTTCTAGAAAGTACTCCAATCCAAAACCTGAAAGAACAGCTGCAGAAAATGAGAAAAGAACTATAATTCTACTTGCGGCACTCGTAGATAAAACTGGTATTTTTAATACTATTAAAAGATCCAGGGCTGGTGTATCAAACGCTAAAAGAAGGGATACAAGAGCTAATATTGCAAAAAAAATTATTGGAAATTTTTTTCTGGTAAAAGAAAGAGCTGCAAAAAATATTCCCAAAAGACCTATATAGCCATTCCATTCAGCATAATGCCCAAGCCATGCGTTTCTAGTAACCGGGTTTCCAAAATAATCAGGCGCAAGAAGCGTAGGAAGATACACCCATGGAATTGCTTCAATTTTTTGAATAATACCTTCCCTTACGCTTTGGGAATATAGCTCAAAAGTTGGAGCAAGCTGAGGCATAGAAAGTAGTATTCCAAAAAAAACTGAGCAGGCAAGTAAGATTGCATCTTTAAGATTTCTACAAACAACAGATTTAAAAATGATATAGGAAATAATAGCGCCCAGAAAATAAATGCTTATCTGAAAATGTCCAGAAAAAAAAGACAGTGGTATAGTAAGTGGTAATAAAACTAAAAAGTAGGGCTTTTTCTTTTCTATAAACTTTTCTATAAAAAATAAAGCCAAAGGAAGAAATAGTATGGCGTATCCTAATGTGGCGTACCCCATCCATGTTGTAATAAAACCGCAAAACATAAATGAAATGGAGGGAAGAATTGCATTCTCTCTTTTTTTTAATTGAGTGGTCATAAATAAATACGTAAATATTCCAGCAAGTAAAGGCTGAAGAATAACAATAATTGTCCACCAGGATAAAAATGGCATGAGAAAAAATCCAATATTTACAATAGAAAAAACTGCAGATTGGTAGTTTGCTAAGTGGGGAGTACCTGAAAAGCTGTTGGGATTCCAAAGAGGAATTTCATGGTTCTTATACGTATTAATGGTAAAAAATTTCCATGGATATATTTGTCCAATAATATCTGGCATTGCATTATTTTTTACGGGGGAAGCAAACTGTGAATAAGCGCTCCATGGTCCAAAAAAAGTTGTTAGATATTTAGAAGGATATGGGGTAACAGTTTTAAATAAAAATGGAAATGCAAAAATAAACCAAACAGCAAATATAAATAATATTGGAAAATTTTTTTTAAGTATTTTTTGCATATTTTTTATGGTTAGTATACTGATGGTAAAAAAGCATAATGATTATGCCTAAAAAGGAAAGGATCGAAATAAAATTTGAAATTTTCCTTAATTTAGTGTCCTGAAATAAAATCTTCACCTGGTTATTCCCTTTTGGGACGTAATATGTAATTAAACCCCTATATGCTTTGTCTTGAAATTCAATCTGGGTCTTTTTTCCATTAACTTGGACTTCCCAGTTTGGGAAATATAGTGTGTTTTCCAATATTCTTGACTCTTTAGTGTTAGAAATTATTTCATATTCTCTTGAGGTTGAGGTTCTTCTTATCTGGGTTATTCTCCCCTCACCAGTAATAAAATCTGCTATTTTTAACGGAGCATACTCCATAAATCTTACAGACCACCGAGGACTGCTTTCTCCAGTGTCTGTTGTCCCTTTATAAATTCCTGAGAAAAAACTATCTGGCTTTTCTAGATATGCGCGTGGATGAAAATAGTAATAATTTACCACTACTAATCCTACACAAATTAAAATGGCTATATACTGGGCATATTTTTTCTTCTCAATAATTACTATGCTTAGTGCACCTAAGATGCTGGAGCACAAAACAACTGGGGAAAGCAGTCTCCATGGAAACTGAAATTTTTGAAGAATAGAAATTTTTTGCCATACAATATCTGTAAAAGAAAGCATAAAAAATAGAGATAATAAAATTACTGCAGTACTAACTATAAAAAGAAATTGTTTTTTATTTTTTTTAATTTTTTTGAAAAAAAGTATAGATACAATGATAAGTGTAAGGTGAATTGCTCCAATTTGCTTTGATAGCTGCTGTGATCCTCCGTAACTCCATTGAGGAATAATAAATTCCATGATATTTACAAACCCTGCCCTATATTCACCGTGGGATGTCACAATATCTCTTAAAGTATATTTGCCTTCAAAAAAAGCTGGAATTATAAAAAATGAACTTAGACCAAACCCTAGCACAAAAGATATTAAAAAAGTGGATGCAAGATATTTTTTTTTATTTGAGTTGTAAATTAAAAATAATGAATAAGAAAAAAGTATGGGTAAAAACATCAATGCAAGTGCGTTGTGTGATAAAAGTAGGCCTGTTATGGAAAGTGTTAAAAAAACAAAACTAAGAGATGAACTTTTTTTAATTTCTTGAGAAAGATGTAGTAAAAAGAGAAGAACTAACGGTGCAAAAAGAAATGCAACATGCTCGCCAATAGCTCCCCTCACATAAAGGTCAACAAACCTGTAAGGCGCATAAAGATATAATGCTGCGCAAACCATTCCTGCCTTTTCACCTAGTGCATTTTTAGCCCACAGATACATTGCAAACCCGCTGCCTACATAAGAAACTGCAAAAACTAATTTTACGGAGTCTATAAACGAAAACCCAAGATAATGAAAAAATGAACCTAAATAAGACGGCAGAGGATAGAGAAACATGAGGATAGGATGTCCAAATCCCCAATTCAAATTTCCAGCCCACCTAGGGACAATATTTCCTTCAGAAAGACTTTGATAAAAGTTTGCGATTCGCGCTACATGGTCTTGCCCATCATGTGTAACTGGGAGTCCGGGATGTAATAAATCTAGCAGAGGAATAAGGCCTAGCAGAAAAATAAAGATGAATCCAAAATTTTTATTATGTAAAAACATTTTCATATCAGGAAATTGGATAACTACCTTTGCCCAATTTCTTAAGATAAAAATCTAGCACCCCTTTTCTTTGCCACTCCCGGCCTTTTAACAGAAACTTTATGCTCTCTCTAACAAGAGCCACTCTGGATCTAAGGGGAGCGTACCTCAACCCGAATATTAATCTATTCCTGGTAATAAAATAGTCCTGAAGTTTTGACCCCGACCCGCCTGTGGACCCTGCATTTTTGTGGTAAATAACTGATTTAGGAGCCAAAACTATTTTAAATCCGGCGTTTTTTATTCTCACAGAAAGGTCTGCATCCTCATAGTAGAGAAAAAATTTATCATCAAAAAGTCCAATTTTCTGAAATACTTCGCTTTTTGCCAAAAAACATGCCCCTGTTATTCCTTCAATGGCAACTTCATTATTATATTGGCCTACGTCTACCTCATCTACTCCTCTATGAAGCCCAATAACATTTTTCCAATCCATAATGGCCCCTGCAAACCAAAAGACTTTCCCTAAGTCTTCTTTCTTGTAGTCATCTTTATGAAACTCAAATCCTTTTTCAAAATATATTTTAGGACACGCAACGTCTGCCCTATAGACAAGAAGCCCTTCCAGCAACTCCGCGATAAAGGATTTGGTAACCAACGTATCATTATTTAAGACAATAATATAATCCGCTTGATGAGAAAGTGCATATGAGATTCCTGTATTATTTCCACCTGAGTACCCTAAATTCTTTTTATTTTCAACTATAGGGATTTTTGGGAAATCCTTTTTAAAGGTTTTTATGGAATTATCTGAAGACGCATTATCAACAATTAAAATTTCTAGTTTGTGCCCTTCGGGGATATCTACATTCTCAAAAGATTTAATACACTCTACTGTATTTTTACAACCGTTATAATTAAGGATCACTACAAAAATCTTTTTTATCACAATAATTTCCTCGCAAGATAAAATGTTATTTTTTTTACAGGATTTCTTACTTCATTAAATAAAGCAGTAAACATCCAATATTTAAATTCTTTGTGATATTTTTCAGATTCTTCTTGAAAAATTTTTACCATATCTTCCTGTTTTTTTTCAAAAAACCCTTGCCTCTCCCACACTTTTGCAAAAACCAAAAACATGTAAAATGCCTGAAGCGTGCTTAAAACAAATCCATGCAGGCCATCTTTATAGCCTTTTTGAAGAAAATATGTTTTTAGAAAATCTGATGCTGGCATTTTAATTGCGTCAGATGCTGAAACTTTCCTTCCGGAGTTTACCAATTCTTCTGCTTCAATTTCCGTGTAAATACTATTCATTTTAAATACAAATTGCGAAATTGAATTATAGTTGTGATGGATTAAAGGTTCAGATAAGTGTCTTGTTTCTCCTTTGACTTCAATAGGTTGATGGACAGAAGCTTTAGAGAATTTTCCTTTGCCTTTTTTAAAAAGTTTCAATTGATAGTCTGGCCACCATATAGAATGTCTTATCCATTTTCCAAATATTATATTTTTCCTCGGTACAAAATATCCGTTAATTTCCGAAGAAAATGAAAGAGTTTTTTTTATCTCCTCAGAAAGTTTTGGAGTTATTCTTTCATCAGCGTCTAATGAGAAAATCCATTCTTCTGATGCGTGATCAAACCCTAAATTTTTTTGAAGATCAATTTTTCTGTAGTCATTTTCTTGAGATATAACTCTTGCACCCAGTTTTTTAGCAATATCACCTGTTTTATCAACAGATGAATTATTAACTACAATTACTTCGTCTGCTAAGTCCCCGATTGACTCAATGCAGTCTTTAATATTTTTCTCTTCGTTGTGAGCAGATATTACAACACTTAACATATTTACAGACTAGTCTTAATAAATTTAATTGTTCTATCAATTTCTGACTTACTAATTATATAAAGGACTGTAACGTAAAAAATGGATGAAAGAAGCATTTCTACTAAAAGCATAGGGAAAGAGATGATTATATTCTGGGTCAACAATATAAATAATAACATCGCAAGTGATGCAATTACTGCTGGAATAACAGGTTTCACCATAGAAAAAGTAACAAAAGACCGTGTAATTATAAACACTAAGACAGATGAGAAAGAGATAAGAAAAGATGCAATTGAAACACCGTTATATCCATACCATATGATAAAAATTGGAGAGATAACCCATGTTAAGACTGTCCACAAAATCATAAAGTAAAGTGTTATTTTTACTTTACCTATTGCGTTAAGAATATTCGTTAAAGGTGTAGAAAGGGATGACAGTGCAGTACTTAAAGAGAAAAAAGTTAGAGATAATAAAGCTGGCTCCCATTTTTTATACTTTGGAAGGTAGGAAACTATATGCGGAGAAAACAGGACAATAGCAACTATTACCGGAAATATGCAAATTGAGATAAGGAATAAAGTTTTTTCTATTGCGCGCCTTAATGATTCTTTATCATCCTGAAGTCTACTAAAAGAAGGGAAAGTAATCTTTACAACGTTATCCATAAAAAGCCTTAAAGGTAAAAATGCCCACTTCTGACCAAATCCTATATACCCAACTTGCGTAAGAGGAAGGACTTTTGCAACGTAGATATCAAAAAGGTCATCTTTCAACAGTGCAAGAAAGCTGTTTGCTTGAAATGGAATGCCAAAAGACAAAAGACGCTTTAAGACTTTTGAATCATAAGAAACTCCAATGGGCCAGGGTTGTATCATGTAGATAAGAATTAAACCTATAACTGAACGGGCAAGAACAGCGATTGTAAAACTGTTTACTTTAAAACCTAAAATAGCAAATATGATTAAACAGGAGTTATACGTTACGTTCTCAAAAATTTGCGGGAGAACAAGCTTATTAAAATCTAGTCTTCTCTCTAAAAGAATTGTAGGAATTGTCTTAAGTGATGACATGATGAAGGAAAAAACGAGGGCGTACAGAAGAATAAGTCCAGAATAATCAAGCTTATAAAATTGTGCAATTTGCGGAGCAAAAATTGCAGTTGGTATACTTACTAAAAGGACTAAAGCTTGCTGAATGGTAAACGTGGTTCTTAATTCCTTAACGGTGGGTTCCTGTTTTTTCTGAATAAGACTTGCTGCAAGTCCAATATCCTGAAAATAGTTAAGAAATACCACTATTGCTGAAACTACAAAAAAGATTCCAAAGGAAGCAGGATCAAGAAAAACCGTAAGGATAAAACTTGCTACTACTGAAAGGAGCTGAACTAGAAAAGTTCTAGACACGAGAGCAAAAAGTCCTTTTACAGATTTTTTTGCTATTGTTTCAAAATGTACTGAACCTGATTCATCAAAGTCTTGCATGTTTTTTAAACCTACGGTTAAAATTTATTTTATTCATGATTTATTTATAACCTTAAGCTCTTCTAACGTCAGCTTAATGGGCGCAAAGAACTCAAAACCTTGAGTTATTTTAGAACAGCTTTAGCTGGACGCAAAAAATTAAAATCTTGAATTCTTTTAGACCAGAAATGGGCGCAAAGAACTCAAAACCTTGAGTTCTTTATATCCCACCACAAAATAAAACTCTCTAAAACGGCACGTACTATAACTGGAATATTAGCTCCAGTTTGCTCCCCGAACTGTCTGGGATAGTGCTCTACCCCCACCTGTTTTATTTTTAGTTTTCTTTTTGTTGCTTTTGCTAATATCTCTGTTGTTATCATAGCTCCCTCAGATCTTAAGGGGCCAATTGCCTCAAGCGCGGATTTTTTAAACATTTTAAAACCACAGTCAATATCCTTAAAGTAAAACCCAAAAAGGATAAGATCCCAAATCTTAAGCATGTTCATAAGAAGCAATCTTTTAAAAATTTTTCGATCACGTCTTTTTTTCCTAAACCCAACTACAATGTCACAGGAATTAATTTTCTCAATAAACTTATGCAGCTCTGAAAAATCAAATTGACCATCGCCATCAGCAAACACAACTGTTTCATACTGGGCATTCTGAAATCCCTCTTTCAGTGCAGAACCATACCCCCTATTCGGTGAGTGAGAAATTACCTTTAAAAATTTATGATTTTTTTCTAATTTCTCTGCAACTTGCTTTGTGTTGTCTTGGGATCCATCATCTATCATAAGAATCTCCCACTTTTTAGCGCTTTTCTCTAGAATTGGAATAGCAGACAACACAACATTTTCAACATTTTTCTCCTCATTCCAAAACGGAAAAAACACTGATAATTCGTTAATTTTCATATAATCTTTTTCTTCCAGGAAAAAATACTAAGTCCTGCAGTAAGTATTATACTAAGTAAACTAACTGTATTTCCAGCAGATCTAATAGGCGTGTCAGTAAATTTTGCCTCAATTAAATTAACGCCAGACTTTACCGGTACATCAATTAGTTTTAATTTATTATTGTCTGTAAAGTTTACTCTTTGATTATTTATGTAAACTGTCCATCCGGGGAAAGAAAACGTATTTATTCTAAAAATACCCGCACTCTTCGCTTTAACTGTAAATCTTTTTTCTTGGGGGTTATCAGTAATTTCTTTTACACTCATCTCTCCGCTCACCACATCAAAACTACTTTTTTTTATTTCACTTTTTGAGATGTTAACTTGCGTAGTATTTTCTTTAGATTTTTTAATGCTTATTCCCTTCGGTACGTATTCATAAGCAAGACTACTAGTCTCCCATCTTATTTTTTCTAAACTGGTATATTCTGAATCTGTTGTATTAAAAAATCTCTGGGGGAAAAACCTGTTATAGGAAAACCCAATCAAAAAAATGACCAGTAATACTACAACTAGACCTTTTACTTTTTCTGATTTTATAAAAGATACGGCTCCTGCAGAAAGAAAAGAGCTAAAAAAAGAAGTAAACATAAGAAATCTCCATGGAAATTGGACATACCACAATGGAGGAATTAAATCCCAAAGCGGCTTTGCATATTTAACCATAAAAAATGCAGCTAACAGGAAAAATATGGAAAAAAGAAAAATTATATGAATTTCTTTTTTTTGTTTTTTGTTTTTTAAACCTACGCATGCGAGTAAAAACGCAATAATACTCAGGATTATTTGAATTTTACCTATCTCAAACGAAATTCCATCATAACAGCCTGGAATTGAACCGCCATAGCCCCATGGCGAATCCCATAATTGGTGCACACATACAAAATGAAGACTGTAATTAGCAAGCTCTGAAGTTAAGATATTTATGAGCGTATACCCTCTTTCAAAGAAAGATGGCAGGAAAAAATAAGAGCTTAATCCAAATCCAATAATAAAAAGCAAAAAGGAGTTTAGTAAAAACTTTTTTTCATATTTTGATGCTATATATAGGTAGATTATCCACAATGCTATAAATGGTGTGCTCATAAAAGCAATAAGATTGTGGGATAGTATTAATCCTGCCACTGCAAACGCACCAAAAATTACATATCTTGTTTTAATTTCTTTTTGCAACTTTAATAATGTCCAAAAAATAAGAGGAAGAAAAACAAATGCAAAAAACTCTGCAAGAGCTCCTCTTACATAGACATCTACTGCGTGATATGAAATAAATGTATAGGCTGCTGAAGAAAGTATCGCCTCCCATTTTCCAAAAACTTCTTTAGAAAAAAGATACATGAAGTAGGCTGAAAATATAAATCCTGCTGCAATCATACATTTGGTTGAATCTATATATCCAACACCCAGAAGGTGGAATATTTCAGAAATATAATAAGCAAATGGTGGATAAAAATTAAAGAAAGGATAGCCGTATCCAAAACCTAAATTTGGCGCAATTCGCGGCGGGATATTCCCAGAAAAAATAGCCTGATTCAGATCAAACAGTCGCGCAATCTGTTCATCATCATGAATTGTAAAAAAACCTGAATGAAAAAGAGGAGAAAGTGCAAATACTACTACTGCTAGTGATACTAACGGAAAGAATAAAGATTTAAGGATTTTCATTTTTAGATTATACAAAATCTTACTTCACCCACGAAACCTTAAGAATTTTTACAGTAAATATCCCCTGCCTGAAGCTTCCTGTTTCTTCGCCCCATTTTGACACAGTGTTCTTTAACCAATTTTGCTGAAATGATTCTGAGCTTGGATCATCCTGGATAATAACATACAGTGTTTTCCCATTTTCAGAAACAGGCATATACCCATACTTTGATTTTCCATACTGCCAAAATAAATATTCCCATGCGTCTTGAGTCCAATACGGAATTGTGTAAGATTGAAAGGAAAAATTTTTACCCCGCTCTGCCTTGTAAATTTTATCAATTACCTTTTTTTCATCCCTTAGGTGAAGATCAGGTTGGGTGGAAGAAAAAAACATAAAATTATTCTGGGGTGCATACATAAACCAAACATATAAATTACAAGAAAAAACAATAGATATAAAAATTGCCCCAATAATAAGTTTTTTCCTTAAAACAGTATCCAATAAAAACCCAAAAAGAATAATTGCTGGAATTATTGAATATACAAAAAATTGTTCAAGAACAGCGTGTCTTAAAATAAGTAATAAAATCAAAGGAATAAATAGTGTTGGAAAAAGAACCTTTTTTGCATTTGTGTTTTTATTTTTATAAAGCAGGACTAAAATAGTTAGTAGTGCAATTAAAGAAAGGATGGAGGGCAAAAATGGTAAGAATACTTTTCCAATACTTTGCGTAAACTGAGAGTTAATTTGTGAAAAAACGCTTAGATATGAAATGTAGTATCCTTTTCCCTGGAATAACCCCAAAAGACTTTTTGACATAATAAACTGGTTTTTATAGTCAAAAATAATATAGTGGAAAAATCCTAAAACAAATATTATTCCAACGTTTAGTAAAAGGAGCAATGGAGAAGTTTTTTTAAATTCTTTAAAGAAAAAACATATAATTAAGGTTAGAATTCCTCCAAAAAGAAGATAGTTTAAAAATTCTGCCTGTCCTAAGAGAGCAAGAGATACTGATGACAGTATTAAATATTTCTTGTTCCCGGTTAAAAAATTAACTATTCCTAAAAGAAAAAACGCGGTAAGCGGAATAACCAGTGGGTGACTAGATAACCAATGCGTATAGGTGATTGCCCCAAATGAAATAGTAAATAAAGCTGCTGAGATTAACCCAGCTCTTACGGAAAAAAGCTTCTTACACACACTATACAATGGAAAAATAGTTATACAGTTAAGAAGAATAAAAAATAAAGCAATAATAAACGGGTCTCCGCGCGAAGCTAAAAAAGGAATTGCAGCAAGATAATAATAGATGGGACCATGAAAAACCCCCGCAATATCTGTTTTTGCTCCTACCAGCACTGGGTGATGGTCTACAACTATGCTTTTTATTCTAAAAAAATCTATCCCCTGCTCTGGACCAAAGAATAGAGAGTTGTATAAATTATAACTTCTTAGAAAAACCGCACAGATAAAAAGCGCGGTGAGTATTATCTTTATTTTATGCTCTCGAAAAAATAGTTTCTTAGTCTTTTTTTGTTTTGCCATATATTTTTTTTGAAACAATTACAAAGCTTAAACCTGCCAATAAGAGTGCTGCAAAGATAGAAATTATATCAGATATAAGTCTTAATTTTGTTTCCTTAAACAGGAGGTTTACGTGAGATTTCCCGGAATTTACAGACAATTGCATTACACCTTTTTCGTTTGCGTATTTAATTTTTTCAATATGAGAATTTACAGTCGCTTCCCAACCCGGATAATAAATTTGGTTAATTTTAATAAATTCTTTGTTTTTTGTGTTTAAATCAAAGCTTATTTTTTTAGATGTATATAATAAGTTTGTTATATCCCCTGTAGTTTCTATTTTATTTATAAACCGGGAAGTTGGTAATTTTTTTACCCATAATGGCATCAGCTCCTGTGATGATGTAGTTGTTGCCTCATTAGTTAAATAATAACTATCTGACCTGTCTACGAAACGTTCTGGTTTGGCATGAGGGATGTTTAAGATAATGGCTAATAATACAAACAAAGACAGGATAACAGAGGAATATTTGACTCTTCCTATAAATCCCGAAGAAAGAAAACTCATTAAAAATCCAATTGGCAGCAGTAAAGTCCAGGGATAATTTATCTCAGACAGAAGCGGAAGCTTCCATATAAAAAATGAGGCAGAAAACGTCATAAAAATAAATAATAAGGTTAAGAGAATAAATGTAAGGTGAACATCTAAATTTATTTTTTTTAATTTTGTTAGCGTAAAAATCATCACAAAAAAAGAAATAATTTGTACAACCCCAATCTGATATGTGAAAGGGGTTTTGTCAGTAGGAGTTTCATATCCCCAACTAGAATATAAAAGTTTCAATGGAGACACGTAATAAAGGTTTCTGTCAGCAATTGGAATAGTGGAAAGTAAAATGTTTCCTTTTTCTAGAAGCGCAGGAAGCCAAAAAAAGCAGGACATGAGTGCGCCCCAAAAAAATGCACCCAATAAAACCCATGATGATCTATTTTTTTGGACAAAAACTCCATGCAGGAATACTGCTAAAAAAATTAACCCAAAATATACAGCAGATATATTATGCGTTGTAATTAGAATTGCAAAAAGAATTGAGGTGAAAAAAATTGATGCAACTTTTTCTTTGTTTTTTAAAATGTCTATACAGAAAAATAAAAGAAATGGGTAAATAGCGAATGCAACAGATTCCCCGATTGAACCCCTTACAAAAAGGTCAACTAGCCTATATGGAAGGTAAATATATAAAACCCCTGACAAGAAACCTGCCAAACTAGTTTTCCAGTACTTAGCTGCAAGAATAAACATTCCCGCATAGGAAGTTATTACGCTTAGCGCAAAGATGAATTTAACACTATCTACAAAACCAAATTTAAAAAAATGAAGAATTGTGGAGAGGTAATATGGAAATGGATAAGCAAAGTTAAATAATGGATATCCATATCCAAAATTTAAAACCCCTGAATATCTAGGGGGAAATTGATAGTCCCTTATCTCCCTGAACATTTCTCCAGCCCTAACAACCGCCCACTCTCCATCATGAGAAGGAAAATATCCTGAGTGAAAATAAGGAAGAATAATAGGAATACACAAAAGTAAACCTATTAAAAATAAAACCTTGGAATTTTTTAATACACGAATCATGTTAGGTTCTCCCAATTCTGAAAGCCTCCTGATTATTTATGAAAAATATTTTTTTAATAGTTTTATCTTCTGGAATTTCATCTGGTGTTCCTATTAATAAGGTTTCTTTTGACGTTTGGTCTTTTCCGAAATTGATATTTCTAAATTCATATTTCCCAATTTTTCTCTCAAATCTAGGCATAACTCCGTCATGGGTAAAATTCCAATTCTGTTGGTACCATGCTGGATCAATTTTATTGTAGAAAAGATAATATATATAAGGCTGGTCATATTTATAGGTAACTATTATTTTTTTATATTCAGTTTCATGACTTTTTGCATAGGAAAAGGCTTCTTTGTATCCATATTGCCAAAAATCACCGTATTCAAGCGGTGTATGAACATAATACTGGTGAATGTAATAGGTAAAGTTAAATAAACCAACAGCTAAAACGAGCAGTAAGCATAGATATTTAAGCTCTTTCCCTTTTTCTCTGTAGCCAACATGAGAAATTTTTTGGACTAAAAATAATCCACCTATGCTGGACAAAATAACAAAAGACGGAAGCATTGCAATGGCTCTCACTGGATGAGGTGTACCTGTTGTAATTGCAGAGGGAAGAGGTGCTATCAAAAGTAATAACAGTACCAAGAAAGTTCTTTTATTAAGTTGTTTTGAAAGAACAATAAACCCCAAAAGGATAAGCGGTAAATCTATTAGATACATCATTCCCATATCTACTGCATGGTGCTGTCTTCCTCCATCTCCATGAAGCAATAGAAAATCTGGGTTAAAATGATCTAAGTAACCTTTTGCAACCGCAAGAAAGTACACTATCCTTCTGTTATGCAGTACTTCCCCCATAAAATCATTCTGAAATTTATCATATGAAAGCTCAGAAATAGAATGGTCTAGGTTAGGAGAAGGACCAAAAAGCGTAACCATAGAAAGTCTGCTGCCAGTTCCGCCTGAGCCTGCCTGTATAAAACTATAAAAAACTGGCAAGACTAAAATGCCTAGAAGTAAAATATTTATAAGGACTTGTTTTTTTTGTAACAGAATTTCCTTAAAAAAGATTATAAATAAAGAAAGCAACAGTACTGGAACCACTAATCTAAAACTGTGATAAGAGTACATGGAGAGAACAAAAAATACGGTAGAAATATAAAGATATCTAGCTTTTTGTAAAAATTTTAAGAAAAATAAAATTCCTCCTAAGAGAAAAAATAAGCCAATATTTCCCTCATAAGCTGCTCTTGAAAATTGAAGACTCCAGGGACTAATTGCAAAAAAAAATGAGGATAAAAGTGCAAGAACGGTTTTATAGTGTAAAACTTTTACTTCTTCCTCTTTTTTTTTAATATTTGAAAAAATCTCTAAAACAAGAAAATACAAAAGAGGAATTGAGAGTGTACCAAGTATTGCAGAAGGGAGTCTTACTGCTGTTTCTGTTACGCCAAAAAGGCCTATAAAGGGAACGTCTAAATATGTATAAAGCGGCGGCTTGTAATCATCAAATGACCTTATGGAAAGCGGAAGAAAATTCCCATACTCATCTTTACCTGTTTTCAAAATAGAGAATGCGTTATATCCGGTGGAAGCCTCATCCCAATTTAAACTTGGAGGATTTTGACCCAGCATGAAAAGCCTCAAAAATAAACCGAAGCAAATTATAAGTACTAAAAAAACGTATTTATTTTTCTCAAGTAATGTATTCATTAGTACACAACTCTAAAACCCATAGACCCATCCTCTCTGTGGATTTCTGTATATGTTTTTGTTAATGGGGGCTTAGGACAGGTCCCCATATCTACAAATAAAACTTTTGTTCCTACTGGAAGATTTACGCTTGAGTTAATGG
>CAZITH010000008.1:0-15177 GCA_964542125.1 uncultured Gammaproteobacteria bacterium
TGATAGAGAGTTACCCCATATGGAAAAGCAGGAGTAGCAAATGAGAATATGAGCGCACCGATAGTAGCGGCAGTGGTGTTTGCTCCAATTATTTTTGCACAAGCTCGGACAAGAAAGAAATTACATAACGCAAATAGTGAGATTATTGCAAACGTTCCAACTTGTGCGAGTCCAAAGATTTTACCAAGAAGATAGCCGGGAATAACTATAAAAGAAACTGCTGGCGCAAAAAGGGAAACATATTTTCCGTTTGCAGTGCCTAAATCCGGAGTTGCAAATTTTGCAATAGGAAGAGAAAAATAAAAAGAGTGATTCTCTGCATAAGAAAGAGTTAAAGCAAATCTTCCCCTGTCCGGTGAAAGCTCAAACGGGCCGTTGTCTCCCCAGATTCCGCTATTTAACGTTTTTTCAGTAGGATTTCCGGAAATTCCTCTCAGAGTTAGTCCTAGAATTGTTCCTACAAATATCAGTAAAAAGATAGATAGAAAAATTTTTTTCATAGAATTTAGACTGCAAGATAAGACACATGTGCAGATTTTTTTGTTGACTGTATTTGAGTCCAAAGTCCTTTTTTGTTTTCCTGATCTATATTTTTATTTGGTACAAGAAGTTTTAGATACACTCCTGCTGCAAGTACTGTAAAAATAGGATGTTTTAAAAATTGCTCGAGGACTTTTTTTACTTTATGAGAAGTTGGAATATGATAATAATTCTGGTCATTTAAATCTACTATTTTTCTTATAGAGTCTTTTTCCGTTAAAAATCTGGTTGTTTGAAAATAATACTCCTGTAATGTCTGAGGCAGGAAAAAGGTTACATATGCGCGTCTTGCATGAAAAAATTTTTTCCCGCTTTTTTTAAGATTTATATACAGATAATCCTGATCAGCAGTAATACCTTTCGGATAATGAAATGTTTTTGCAAAGGAGTCTCTTAAGGCTTGGGCGTCTCCGTGAACATTGTATAAATTGTCACCATTGTTATAATCAATTCTAATTCTATACCACAGCATATACCAAGCGTTCATTATTTTTTGTGAAAGATTTAATGTTTCTTCCGGAAAATCATTAGCAGCAACCAAATCAACTTCCGAATTAAAAAACGGCTTTATCATTTCATCCAAAACGTTTTTATTTTTAAGTACAATATCCCCGTCAAATGTAATTAAAATGTCACTTTTGTTTAATTTATATATTTGATTAAGTCTTTGGCATTTTCCGATTCTTTTTTTGCCTTCAATAAATGTTAGGTTTTTATACTTTTTCTGCAGGGAATAAATAACTGAGGGAGTTTTATCAGTTGATTTATCACTTATTATAAATATTTTTTCAAGCTTATAATATCTATTTTTTTGGGCAAAAATAGACTTTACCAATACATCTATTGAGTTTTCCTCATTTAATACTGGAATGCCAATTGTAATGCTAAATTTTGTCTGTTTCATAATTATTTGTTAATTAAAAGCTTTGATGAATTATAGGGTGTGTATAATTCATTAAATTTATTTTGTCCCAATGTTAAAGTCCTGTTAATAATTATTTGAAACAAAAATAAAAAGGTAAAGAAAGGACTATGCATTCCTTGTAAAAATAAATGTTTGAAAAAAAGTTTTCTAGGAAAGTTAAATTCTTTTTGAATTACTTCCTTTTCAAAATATTGCTCAAGTGCTTTTTTCCCGGTTACAAATTTTCTGCTCTGTTTTATAGAGTCACCTACATGTGCTACATTTCTCATACAAGTTGTTGCCTTCATCTGTTTTTTCATTTGTAATCCTACCTCTTTTAACCGTAAGTATGCATAAGAATCTTCAGGGACACTTTTAGGCCATTCTAATTGTTTTACAAATTTTCTAGAGAGTGCTTTCATGGCATGTCCGCCTGAGTTATAAATATTGTCGCTTTGTCTCCACTCCTGTGCTATTTGTTTTTTCACAATACCTCCTTGGCAGGCAATTTTTTCAAAAAAAGTTTTAGGTGGAAGCTCTGACTCATTTCCAACGACCATACCTACCTGAGTGTTTTTAGGATCAAGAAACGGAATAATAAGTTCATCTATTGTTTTTGTACTCTTGGGCAAAACGTCTGCTTCAATAAAAACAATATACTCAGATGTATATTTTTTAAGCAAAGTATTTTGTGCTTCTTGCTGGCCAATTCTTTTTTCCCCTTCTATGATCTTTATATTTTTATTTTTAAAAGACTTTATGATTGATTTTGTGTGGTCAGTTGAGCCATCCAAATAAATCAAAATTTCCTTAAGTTTATAGTGAATTTGTTTCTGCGCTAAAAGCTTACTAAGTAAGACGCCAATATTTTGCTCCTCGTTATATGCAGGTATTCCAATTGTAACAGTTTGTTTTTTTACCATAGGTGTATTGTATTAAAAAATGTCTTCATGAAAGATTGTTCCATGGAGATTCTTAGAGGAAGTGTAACCGTTTCTTTTTCTTGTGTTTCTTTCCAAGCTGTAACAGCTTGCCTAAGTACTTTAACAACTTTTTTGTATTCTCTTTTTCTCATGCCGGAATAAATAGGAAGCCTTAAGAGTCTTCCCGCTAAGCTTTCCGTTAGAGGAAGGTCCTGGGACTTATATCCTAGCTGCATCCCTTTAGGTGCAGAGTGAAGCGGAATGTAGTGAAACACAGCTGAGATATTATTTTTCTTAAAAAAGTCCATGGTAAAATTTCTTTGCTCCTGAGATGCAAACAGAACATAGAAAATATGTGCATTGTGTTTAGCACCAGTCGGAACGGTAGGAATTTGAATATTTTCTTTTTCAGCAAAGGTTTTCAGACTTTTTTTGTAGAAGTTGTAAATTTTCATTCTAAGTTTTGTAATTTTCTCAACTTGTTCCAGTTGTGCAAGTAAGTAAGCTGCTAGAATGTCTGAAGGAAGATAGGAAGATCCTGTTGCAACCCATGTGTACTTGTCTACCTCTCCTCTAAAGAATTTAGTTCTGTTGGTTCCTTTCTCTCTTATTATTTCTGCCTGTTCAAGAATCTCTTTATTTTTTGTATTTATAAAAAGAGCTCCAGCTTCTCCTGCTGTAATATTTTTTGTATCATGGAATGAAAAACATCCAAAATCACCAAAAGTTCCAAGCTGTTTCCCCTTATAAGTGCTTTCTATAGCTTGAGCTGCGTCTTCAATAACTTTAAGATTGTGTTTTTTTGCTATCCTCATAATCTTGCCCATCTCGCACGCTACTCCAGCATAGTGAACAACCATAAGCACTTTAGTTTTTTTAGTAATTTTTTTCTTGATATCATCCGGACTAATATTTAAAGTTTTTGGATCTACTTCAGCAAAAACCACTTTAACCCCAGCCTGTAAAAGAATTGCGTTAATAGTAGAGGAAAAGGTAAAGGAGGGAGCAATTACCTCATCTCCCTTTTTAAGGTTGAGGAGTCTTACTGCCATTTCTAAAGCAGTAGTTCCAGAAGTAGTGAGCAATGCTTTTCTGGTTTTATACCGTTTTTCCAGTAGGTTTTGTACGCGTTTTGTGTAAATTCCATCCCCGCACATATCACGTCCATTTTTGATAATATCCTCAATATATTTAAGTTCGTTTCCGGTTATATATGGTTTAGATAATTTAATTCTCATACTGTGTTTTAATGGTTAGAAAGAAAGATTCAAATTCGTTTGCCACATTTTCCCATGTGTATTTTCTTGCAATTTTCCTTGCATTTTTAGACATGTAGTGTATTGTTTTGTAATTTTTAGAAAGCTTTTTAAGTAACTGTGAATACTCAGAAACGTTAAAGGGTTTTGCTTTCCACACTGTTTTTTCATCAGTCCATGAAAGACTTGGGATGTCAAAAGAAACCATTGGGTTGCCTGAAGCAAGTGCTTCAAGTGAAAAAAGCGAGAATCCTTCATGTCTGGAAGGAAAGGCGACAAAAAGCGCTTCAGAGAGAAGCTTATTTTTAAAGTCTCCATAAGTAGGACCAACAAATAAAACCCTTTTTTCTAGTCTTAACTTTCTCACTAAATTCTTAAGCCTTTTTTCGTCAGGCCCATACCCAGCAATTACTAATGGATACTTTGTTTGTTTATTGATTTTTGCATAAGCATGAATTAAAAGATCTAATCCCTTTTGTCCCATATCGAGGCGGCCTAGGTAGAGGATATGTTTTGGGTTAGTTTTTTTAATCTTAAAAAATTCATTTCCTACGCCTTCCGGAACAATTTTTGTAATTGCTTTTTTATTACTTTTTTTAATTTTCTCTTCAAAGTGTTTTGTGTATGGTAGAAAATATGTATAAAATGAAAGCCCAAAATTTTCTATTTTTTCAAACGGAAGATGGTAAAGTTTGGAAAATCTGTCCGCCTCAAAAGAAGTAGGAAGTCCTACAACAGGAATTTTTGTAAATACAGGTGAAAATAACGTTGAGATAGGAGCAGTAAAACATTCAACTATTATGTCTGCTTTAAGACGCATTACCGTAAAGGGTAATAATAGAATGTAGAGCATATTATTTAATTTTATATTTCTAGTGCCCATCCCAATGTGTTTATAATAAAGACCATTTTCTTTTCTGTCTTTGTACCCTGGGTACCTGCTGCAGATTACTGTAACTTTGTGTCCCTTTTTAACCAGTCTGGATCCAACTTCAACGGTAGCTTTGGCTTGTCCTGCGCCCAGTAAAGGATTTTTAATATCATCAAAATCCAAAAACACTATATGTAATTTTTTATATTTCATATTAAAAAATGGATTCAACTCTGTTAAACACATATGATAAAGTCCTGACAGGTAAGAAAGATTTTTTGTTTGCTATTTCATTTTGAATCACTGACAAAAATCGAATTGAGGAAGTATCCCAATCGTATTGTTTTGACCAGAGTATTGCGTGTTGCGACATAGTTTTTCGTATCTTTCTATTTTTAGACAGGTAGAGCATAAGTTTTGCCAAATCATGCGAATTTCTTAATTTAAAAAGCATTCCTGTTTTGCCATTTGAAATGGAGTCTCTTAGTCCATTTGTGTTTGTTGCAAGCACCGGAGTTCCGCACATATTTGCTTCTATTACCGTAATTCCCCATCCTTCAACGGTGGAGGGTTGTAGCGCAATCCAGGATTTAGCAAGAATCTTAACTTTTTCTTTTTCAGAAACCTTTCCAAAAAATACTACTGAATTTTTTATATGGAGTTTTTCCGCTAGAGTCTCCAGATCTTTTCTGCTTTCTCCGTCTCCCACAATAAATAACTGTGAGTTTTTTATTTTTTTATTAACTAAAGAAAATGCTTTTATTGCAGTGTCTATATTCTTATAAGGCTTGAGTCTTCCCAGATATACAAAAGTAGGATTTTTAGTTTTAATTTTTCTGTGTCTTTGCACGTGTACACCGGGATTTATAACATGAATATTTTTTTCTTTTGCAATACCGCAATTAACTATTTCATCCCTTGAAGACTGAGATACGGTAATTACTGTATGGTTTTTATATACAAGCGGCATAATTTTCCCCTCTATAAATTTACCAATATAAGAAAACGGAAACTTCATATATTCAATAAATATTTCCTGGTGTACATGATGAATGAGTAAAATTACCGGCTTAGTTGAAAAAAGAGGTGTAAAAAATGGAATACCATTTTCTGAGTCAATAATTATGTCATAATTTTTTCTAAATTTAAAAACATAGTACAGAAGTGCCCAGATGTAAACTGTATAGAATCCTCCGCGTCTTATAATTTTTACTCCATTTATGGTTTGGTTTCTAGGATTTTTTCTATCATTTCCGCAGAATAGGGTAACTGAATTTCCTTGTTTTTTCCATCTTTTAGAAAGTTCATGGACATATGTTTCTGCTCCTCCTGCCCATCTATGTTTTGTGTCTCTCCAGTTAAAAACAAGAATTTTTACTCCCCTTGTTTTTCTCTCATTTCTGTCAGGCAAAAATAATTCAAAGAAATCGTTCAGGTTTCCTAAGATATTTGAGATATGGTGCTCATATATATGTGCAAATAACACAAGTACAAGACTTAAAAATCCCAGTGCAACCATAACGCTTGAAATTGAGGAGACTGAGGATGAAAAGATGGAAATTCCCACAACTTGAATTACAGCAAGGATAAAACTTACAACAGGAGTAATACCTTTTCCTTTTATTTGATGAAGATTTACAATGTTTGATGAAACAGCAAAAGCGGCCATGGAAAGTGTATACCAGAAGATATATGGAAGAATTGTTTTGGCTTTTTCACCAAATAAAATTGGAGCAGTAAATTCGCCAAAAAAACCAATCAGCATAAAAGAAAACAAACATGCAATTCCTGTTGCAAAAAGTATTTGATAAAACATGCCTTCAGATTTTTTCCCAGCTCCTTCCCTGTGACTTACAAGAGGAATAATAAATTGAGAGAATACGGAGCCTGCAAAATAAACCATTTTCCCGGTTAGAGCAAGAAGAGCATATTCACCCGCTTCTTTTCCAGAGAGGAAGTGTTTTGCAAGAAGTACGTCTGCTGATAAATAACTCACATTAGAAATTCTTGTGAGAACGCTAGAGATATAAAACTTTTTAGGAAAAGTTAAAGATATAATTCTTTTTTTACCTGAGGTATTTGTGGTAATAGTTCTTGCAGATACTATAATGGTGCAAAACGCAACCAGAGAAGAAAGTGGTATTGCAAGATATACATACTCTGACAACCCAAATTTTATGAGAAGGTATGCAAATAAAAATTTTGATACTGCTTCTGCAACGGTTGCAATAGCAATAAGTCCAAACTTAAGGTTTCCGGAAATGTAGCCGCTGTAAACTGCAGTCATTATGGTAAATATCCATACGGGAGTAAATGTAAGAAGCGGTAGGGTTCCTTCAATATGGAAAAATCTTGAAATAAGAGGAATAATTAAAACCCAGAATCCAGCAACTACTAAAGATACTATGAATACACGTTTTTTTATATGATCTAAAAATTCTTTTGCAGGAATGTTAAATTTTCCCAATAAATAAGCACTTTTAAAAACAACAGTTTTATTGAGAGAGTAAATAGGGATATCGGATATGCTCATGATGTTTCCAAGAAAACTTATAAACGCAAAATCATCCAACCCGATACTTCTTCCTAAATAAGCGTTATATAAAAAGTTAAAGACATTCCCTACGATAGTTGCTGTAATTAACAATAAACTTTTTGTTTGTAACTGATTTTTTTTGAGCTGAATTTTCATATTAAAAAATAAGTGACATGGTGTATCTGAAAGGAGTAACCACAATTGCGGGAATGTTAAATGAAAATGCGCTCTTTGGATTTTTTCTGGTATAAAGACCATGTACTGTTTTTTCCCAATAATGAGGTTTGAAAAACAATTGGTATAATGCAATAAATCCTGCCATGCTGATAAGCACCCAGTAGACAGGAATTAAAAGTGTGTATTTTAAAACGCTATATTCGCGTCTTTTCATAACACCTATCATGTAGTAATACATATATAAGAAGTTACCAAAAACTAAAGAAAACACAGCCATATAAAAAACTGGTGCAGGATAGAAAGATTCAATTGCTGGACCTACGTATTTATAGAGAGTAAAGTAGGAAATAGTTGCAATCCATAAGAATGGGTTAATAATAATAGACGCAATTTTCCCCCCAATTATTAACTGAAATAGGAATGCATGTTTTTTCTTATTTTTTACAAAAGTATATGGATCTCTGTTGTGTACCAGGTATGTCTGCATGTATCCCTTAATCCATCTGGAGCGCTGTCTGAGCCAGTTTCCCACTTTAGAATTTGCTTCTTCCAGCGTTACGGAATCTATGATGGCGGTTTTATACCCCTCTTTAAATAAACGCACCCCCAAATCAGCGTCTTCAGTAACATTAAACGGATCCCACCCCTGGAGCATTTTTAAGTCTGCAGTTCTAAAATGATTAGAGGTTCCGCCTAACGGAATTGTGGTTCCTATGCTTTGAAAGCCGGGTAATGTAACATCAAACCATAAGGAATATTCAGCAGTGAAAAACCTAGTTAAAAGATTTTGGCTTGCATTATAGTAATTTAATTTAGACTGTAGACATAAAATATTTTTTCCTACTTTTTGAAATGCTAGATATGCTTTTTTAAGCTGATACTTTTCCGGTTTATCCTCAGCATCATAAATTACAAGATATTCCCCTTTTGCAAAAGCTAGCCCGTAGTTGCATGCTTTTGGTTTAGTCTTTGGCTGGGAATCCGGCACAATAACTGTCCGGACATAAGAAGGAAGGTTCATTTTCTTCACTTTTTCAATGGACTCCTTATCATCTTCTTCAAGAAGCAATAAAACATCCAGCTTTGACGTAGGCCAGTCCAGTTTTGAAATAGAATGTAAAAACTGAGGGATAATATGCGCCTCTTTATAAAGAGGGCATAGAATAGAGTAGACCGGAAGTTTACTGTTAGGTAATGCTTTAATTTCTTTTGTCTTTGAGTGAATTTCTTGTACCTCATATATACTTTTTAAATTGATATAAAGATTAAAAAGCGTATCTAAAAAGTAAAGTGCGGAGAGAGATGCAATAATTAAAGTGAGGGTAATAAAAGGTTGAAAGAAAAGGCCTAACAACACTAAAGTTAAAAAAAGAAAAAGTAAAAGCTTTTGAACAAATGTGAAAGTCACCAGAGAACTTTTTGCAAATGGAAGTGTGGTGTGGGTAATATACTTTTTTTGCTTATACCTAATACCTGAGTTTTTCATTGTATCTTCTTCCTTTGAGATAATGTAAAAAGGTGCTATTTTTTTGAAACGTAATCGGAGTGCTTGTGCAGCTATTTCAAAAGTATTTGAAATTGTGTGGATTTTTGAAAATCCATTTTCTCTTTTATAAAACGTTATGTCAAAATTTTTAACAGAAAACCCCAGGCTTTTTGCTCTGTGTAGAAACTCCAAATCAAACGTCCAGGATGTGGCTGGTTTAAAGTATATTGCCTCATATACTTCCCTTTTAAACACTTTAAGCCCCGCCTGAATGTCATGATTAAGGGAAAAAAGTGCCTTTCCAAAAAATGTTTTAAAAACGTTACTCATAAGATGCCTTACTTTTCCTTCTTTATAGTTTTTTCTGTTTGCTGTCACCACATCATAGTCAGTCAATAGGTTTGCCATTTCAAAAATTGCTTCAGGAGGGTACTGTAAATCAGCATCTATAAAACAAAGGTTTTCAAACGCAGCCTTTTCAAATCCTTCCAGAAGTGAATAAGCCTTTCCTTTTTTCCCTGCTTTCGTAAAAACGCGAACTGGATATTTTTTACTGAAAAACGCAGCAATTTTGGGTGTGCCGTCAGTAGAGTGGTCATCCACAAAAATAACTTCATATTTGTAGCCATTTTCTGTCAATGAAGCATGTATTCTCTCAAGTAAGTTCTGTATATTATCGGCTTCATTATAAACAGGTACTATGACTGATATTTCTTTTTTAAATGTATACTCCATTAATTGTCTCCTCCTACTTTGTGGTTATGTATAAAGGTCTCAAGAGAGGTTTGGGGGATTCTGTAGTGGCCGCCAAATTCAACGGCTTCTAGCTTTTCTTCTTTAATGTATTTATAGATGGTTAACACAGAAAGTCGCAGAATACCTGCGACCTCAGGAACGGTTAAAAAGGTGATAAATTCCTCAGAACTCATAGTAAATAAATATAAGATGCTATATATACCACAGTTGAGTGATATTGTCAACTATAGGGTTATAAATGAAGATTCTTGGTAAAGGAGAATATGTTTTGCTATTGTTTAGTTATATAGACTATGTTTAATGCATGCTTGGTTAGGTTGAAAGTTTACTGATTACCACATATAATAGAGAAGAATGAAAGTGGCCTTTCAATTCAATATTTATGGAGAAAATATTTGGTTTTGCAATTCTTTCCTTTGGGATGACCGCGATTCTGCTGGTCCCGTTCATAGACTTTCTATATAAGATTAAACTCCAGAGAAAGCACCACAAGTCCCGCGACATGTTTAATAAACGTACGCCTATTTTTGATAAGTATTCTGCAGGCAAAATAGGCACCCCTTTTGGAGGAGGGGCTTTAATAATAGCCGTGGTTACTGTTATAACGCTTTGGACGTATGGCATTTTTAAGGTTGATGTTACATTTTGGGAGCTTTTTGTGCTCCTTTTTTCCTTCATAGGTTTTGGAGCTTTAGGGTTTTATGATGATCTCAAAAAAATCTTAAACAAAGGAAATGATGGTTTTTTTGGCCTCTCTTTTAAATACAAATTCCTTATACAGTGGATTTTGGCATTTATTATAGGGGCCGTTTTTTATTACCAGCTGGGCTATTCATTTGTTTACCTTCACTGGCTTGGAAAAATTTCTTTAGGAATATTTTTTATTCCGTTTGCAGCGTTTGTTATAGTTTCATTTGTGAATGCATTTAATATCACAGACGGTTTAGATGGACTTGCGCCTGGAGTGCTTCTCATAGCGCTTATTGCTTTTTTAACTATTACCCATACACTTTTAGATTCCTTCCTTGCTTTTTATATAGCTATTCTTTTAGGATCAATTGCGGCTTTTCTGTACTTTAATATTTACCCGGCGCGTATTTGGCTTGGGGACGTGGGTTCTTTATCTCTGGGAGCGGTTTTAGCGGTAATTGGGCTTTTGACGGGAAAAACCGCGGCTGTTGGAGTTATTGGGGGAGTATTTGTGGTAGAAGTAGGCTCATCTCTTATTCAAATTCTTAGTAAAAAATTCTTAAAGCGAAAACTTCTTCCTGTTTCCCCACTTCATTTATATTTCTTAGAAAAAGGATGGGGAGAGCCTAAAACCGTTATGAGGGCGTGGTTATTTGCCTTAATTTTTGCTGTTATTGGACTTTATATTGCGTTTATAGGATAACTTGCACAGATTCATTTTTTCCACTACACTTTGAATTAACCCATGAGTAGACTAGGCTTAGCGCTTTTCTTAACAACGCTTGCGCTCACTTTTACAGGTATCTTTATTTTATACGAAAGCTCATCTTACACAGCCCTTTTGAATATTGGAGATAAATACTACTTTGTAAAAAATCAGGCTCTCTGGATACTATTAGGAGTTACTATTTGTATTGTGGTTTCTTATATCCCGTACAAAATGTACCAAAAACTTGCTTTACCTTTTCTTCTAGGCACGTTTGCACTCTTAATAGGTGTATTTTTACCAGGGATTGGAGTTTCTTTAAAAGGTGCGCATAGATGGATAAATTTTGGAGTGACCGTGGTCCAGCCATCCGAACTTTTAAAAATTACCTTTACTATATATTTAGCAGCATGGTTTACTATAAAAGAAAAAGGTAAGCTTTTGGCGTTTTTAATACTTTTAGGAATGTGTATCATGCTTGTTATGATAGAACCAGATTTAGGGACAGCAAGCATTATAGGGATAACTGCAATATTGGTATATTTTTTTCAGGGAGCAAAAGTATCTGAAATGGCGGCAATACTTGCAATATTTTTAATTGGAGGGTTTTTACTTATTAAAATAGAACCATACAGAGCAGCACGTCTTGCCTCGTTTCAGAATTTTAATGTAAATGATCTTTCTACCACTTCTTATCACGTAAAACAAATTTTAATTTCTCTTGGGTCTGGCGGCCTTACAGGTGTGGGGTTTGGAAAATCTATTCAAAAATACGCATACCTTCCAGAAAACACTACGGACTCTATATTTGCAATTTTTGCAGAAGAGGCAGGGTTTTTGGGTTCCATTCTTCTTATCTTGTTATTTTTTATCCACTTACTTTTAGGGTACTCTATAGCAAGTCATTCAAAGGATTTATTTGGAAAACTTTTAGCATTTGGAATTGTAACTTTTATAGGAATCCAGACTATTATTAACCTTGCGTCTCAGGTAGTTTTATTTCCCTTAACCGGAGTACCTTTGCCGTTTATTTCATACGGGGGATCTTCCATGGTTATTAACTTTGCTTCAATTGGAATTTTGTTGAGTATTGCCCGGCACGTAAAAACTCATGCAAGGAAAAAAACCTAAAATCATTTTAACTGGGGGGCATCTGTCTCCGCTTCTGTCTGTAATTGAAGAAATGAAAGACAAGGCAGATATTATTGTTGTGGGAAGAAAACACACGTTTGAATTAGACGACGCGCTAAGTTTAGAATTTCAGCTCATTACTAAATTAAATATCCCTTTTTATGACCTGAAGGCTGCTAGGCTTCAGAGGAAATTCACCAGGCGAACGCTTCCATCATTTTTGAAGGCTCCATCCTCATTATTTCTGGCTATGGCATTTTTAAGAAAACACAGGCCAGACGCAGTGCTAACGTTTGGCGGATATCTAGGACTTCCTATTTCAGTTGCTGCAAATCTGCAAAAAATTCCTGTATTTCTTCACGAGCAGACATTAGAAGCGGGGCTTACAAATAAATTCATCTCCCGTTTTGCAAAAAAAATATTTATCTCGTTTCCTTCTTCTTCAAAATTTTTTCCAAAAAACAAAACAATTTTAACTGGAAATCCTTTACGGCGCGAAATTTTTGAGGTTCAAAAAAAAATAAATATACCTAATGGTAAAAAAGTGCTTCTTATTATGGGTGGAAGTTCTGGTTCTCACCGAGTAAATCTTTTAGTAGAAAACGCTTTGCCAGAACTCCTTCAGAAGTTTACAGTTATTCATCAGACAGGGGACTCTCAGGAATTTAAAGATTATGACAGATTAACTGAAGCTAAAAATTCCCTCAAAGAGGTAGACAGTAAAAACTATATAATAAGAAGGTTTATAGACCCTTCAGAGATTGGGTTTTTATATGAAAGATCAGATCTAATTGTGTCCCGTGCGGGAGCAAATACCGTTTCAGAGCTAATAGCACTTCAGAAAAAAGCAGTACTTATTCCACTTCCTTATTCTCAAAACAATGAACAGAGAAAAAATGCCAGTATGTTTGAGAACTTAGGAAGAGGCATTATTTTAGAAGAGCAAATAATGAGCCCTCAAACGCTTATTGAATCTTTGGAAAAACTAGAAAAAATTGAAATAAAAAAGATACCCCAAGAAAAAAACACTGCAGCTGAGAAAATTGTAAGTCAAGTTATAGCAAATATATGAATAGAAGAAAAAAACAGCAAATTATAAAAAGAAAACGTTTTGTAAAAACACTTTTTTTACTAGTAGGTGTTTTGGCCCTTTTTTTTGGGGGCTATACAGCATTTTCTTTTGTTCCAGCTTTTTTCCCTGCGCACGAAGAAAATTTTATAATTTCCCCCAATCAAATTCCTACAGAAAAACAAGATCTGAAAAAAATGCTTACAGAGAAAAATATTCCATTCACTACTATGTATAAAGCTTCAGAATCTTCAACGCTTGTGGTAAAGCTTGCATCAGGAGGGTACGTGTATTTTGATGTTTCAAAAGATTTAAAATCCCAAGCAGGACTTCTTTCCTCACTTTTAGACAGAATTACCATAGAAGAGAAAAATAAAAAAATTCAATACATAGACATGCGGTACGAGAAGGCTATTGTAAAATTTGAATAATTGTACTATAAAAGAAATAAGTACCTTTTGTATTCATTTCTTTTAATGAATGCAATGAATATAAAAGAATAAGCATGCTTTGTATTCAATTTAGTGAATACAAATGGAAAAGACACCCAATTTCTAAATGTGGGTGAAATTTGCGTATAAAATTTAAACATAAAAACCTCATAAAAATATGGCAATGCGAGATCAACAAATAGTAGTAGGAGTAGACATAGGATCATCTAAAATAGCAACACTCATAGCAAAGATAGAAGAAGAAGCAATAAATATTTTGGGTGTTTCTGAGATTCCAGCAAAAGGCATTAGAAAAGGTCAGGTAGTTGATATTGAAGAAGCTGCTGGAGCAATTAATGCAGCCTTAGATGCAGCAGAGCGAATGGCAGGCTACTCTATAAGCAGAGTCTTTGTATCTATATCTGGAGTTCATATTGAATCCCAAAATTCTAAAGGGATTGTTGCTATTTCTGAGCCTCAGGGAGAAATTTCAGACACAGATGTAAACAGGGTATTAGAAGCAGCGGGTGCTATTTCTTTACCATCAACTGCTACTATTATTCACGTGCTTCCTAAAACATTTACAGTGGACGGTGAAGGTGGAATTAAGGATCCAAATGGAATGACCGGGGTGCGTCTGGAGGTTGATACGCACATAATTACGGCTAACACAACTTCTGTAAGAAATCTTGAACGGGTTTTTGAGCAGGAAGCAGGTGTAGGAATAAACGCATTAGTTTTTTCAGGTCTTGCATCATCTTTGGCAACCTTAACAGATACGGAAAAAGAACTTGGGGTAATAGTTGCAGACATTGGTGCAGGAATTACAAACATTTGTATTTTTGTAGACGGTGCGCTTTCATACTCTGCAGTAATTCCAATAGGCGCACGCCACATTACAAATGATTTAGCAATAGGTTTAAGGATTTCCCTGGAAAGCGCTGAGAAAATAAAATTATATCTATCAAATAAAGCTCATAAAAAATCTGGAGAGGATGAAGGAGACGAAGTGGATCTTTCAGAGCTAAAACTTCCTGAAGAGCTTAAAAAAGTTTCTAAAAAAACTCTTATAGACGGAATTATAAGACCTAGATTAAATGAACTCTTTACTATGATTGGGATGGAACTTAAAAAATCTGGATTTGCCACCCAAACCCCATCAGGTCTAGTTATTACTGGTGGAGGAGCAAGAACCATAGGAGCTCAGGAATCTGCAAAAAGAATGCTGTCTATGCCGGTAAGAATTGGAACGCCTTCATCTTTATCTGGACTTATAGATGATGTAGAAAATCCTTCATTTGCCACAGCTGTAGGTCTTTTAACATATGGGAAAAACTTTACAGTAAAAGAAACTGGGAGTTTTCTAGATAGTATTTTCTCTATGGTACCCTCAGGGTCTGGTGGAAATATAGGTGGAAAAGTTAAGAAATTGATTAAAAACTTTATGCCATAAAGTTCTTGCGGTCCTCGCTCATTTCATTCACTCCGGTCCTGAAAAATTTCATGCCATGCCATAAAGTTCTTGCGGTCCTTGCTCACTTCAGTCCTGTAAAAACTTCATGTCTTAAAATTCTTGCAATCCACTTCTTGCAATAGGAAATCTGCTGTGCTAGTATCTATGTACTTCGAAATTTATACGAATAATGATTGTAGAAAAAAGAAAAAATGCTTTATCTAAAATACAAAAGTATTTTAGGCAAC